>NZ_JALJRO010000014.1:0-140970 GCF_024519635.1 Pseudomonas sp. Pse1 | reverse complement strand
ATGAGACCCGGGCGATCGACAGCGGAATCGACACCAGGAAGCCAATGAAGATCGAAGCGCTGAGCAACCACATGGTCATGGCCAGACCGGTCATGTGGTAACCGTCGCTGTACAGGAACGGTCGCCAATACTCCTGCAGAAGTTCAATCATCGTACGGCCTCCCGGGCTCCTGCGGCATAGCGGCGTTCAAGCCGGCGCAGGACAAAGTTCGAAGCGCTGGTGATGAGCAGGTAGATCAAGGCCGCGAGCACCAGGAAATAGAACAGTTGATAGGTGCTTTTGCCGGCATCCTGGGCCGCCTTGACCAGGTCGGCCAGGCCGATGATCGACACCAGCGCGGTGGCCTTGAGCATCACCATCCAGTTGTTGCCGATACCGGGCAGGGCGAAACGCATCATCTGCGGAAAGACCACGAAGCGAAAGCGCTGCCCGCGCTTTAGGCCATAGGCGGTAGCGGCTTCGACTTGCCCGCGAGGAACGGCAAGGATCGCGCCGCGAAAGGTTTCGGTGAAATAGGCGCCGTAGATAAAGCCCAGGGTGATGACCCCGGCGCTGAACGGGTTGATCTCGATGTATTCCCATTCCATGAAATCGGTAAAGGACGTCAGCCAGGTTTGCAGGCTGTAGAAAATCAGCAGCATCAGCACCAGGTCGGGGACGCCGCGTATCAGCGTGGTGTAGCACTGGGCAGGAACGCGCAGCAGTCGTGAGGCCGAGAGCTTGGCGCTGGCGCCCAGCAGGCCGAGCAGCACCGCCACCAGCAACGACAGCACCGATAACTTAATGGTCATCCAGGTGCCTTGCAGCAACAGCGGACCAAAGCCCTTCAAGCTGAACGCCGAGAGCCCCAGGGTTTGTAAAAGTTGTTCGAACATAAGATCGACGACCTGATAACGGAAAAAAAGCGCCCATCACAGGGATGGGCGCCGGGTGTTATTTACCGCTGTACAGATTCAAATCACCGAAGTGTTTCTTTTGAATGGTGGCGTAGGTGCCATCATCGTGTAACGCTTTGATACCTTTATCCAGGAGGGCCTTCAGCTCTTTGTTACCTTTCGAGATACCGACAGCCGTTTTCGCTGGCAGCATCGGGCTATCGACTGGCTTACTGACTTCGTAGTCACCGCCTTGTGGCGACTTCAGGAAACCCAGTTCGGCTTGCAGCATGTCCTGGATCGACGCGTCGAGGCGTCCGGAAATCAGGTCGGCGTAGACCTGGTCCTGGTTGGCGTAAGCCTGGGTTTTCACCCCGGCCTTGTCGAGTACGGCCTTGGCGTAGGCTTCCTGGATGGTGCCCTGCTCGTAGCCGACGGTCTTGCCTTTGAGCGACGCAGTATCTTCAGTCAGGCCCGAGCCTTTCTTGAAGACGAAGGACGTAGGACCGGAGAACAGTTCGTTGGAGAAGTCGATGACCTTCTCGCGAGCCGGGGTCACCGTCATGGAGGAGATCACGCCGTCGAATTTATTGGCCTTGAGGCCCGGGATCATGCCGTCGAAATCGCTTTCGACCCATTTGCACTTGACCTTCAACTCGGCACAGATCGCATTGCCCAGATCGATGTCGAAACCCACCAGGCTGCCATCGGCGGCCTTGGACTCAAAGGGTGCATAGGAAGGATCAACGCCAAAACGCAGTTCTTTGTACTCTTTGGCCAGCGCGGAACCCGCAGCCATGCACAATGCCAGTGCGGAAAGGGTCAGCAATGCTTTTTTCATTATTCAATCCCTAAGAACCAATATGAGCGCTTGTGGCGCAGAATTATTGTTACTGGAAAGCGTAAGACCTTATGAAAGTAGCAATTTCCGAACCAGAGTCCCGAACAAGCGTTTTAAAAGTTGATTCCTTGTGTGTACTCATCCCATTCGCGCCCTGAATCGGGCACGAATTTTTTCTTGCACCATACGGGTGCCAGTCTGCTCTCAGGTGACCTTGCATAGGGTCATTATTTGCCCGGTATCAGGGTCAGGCGGGTCTTGCCGTACACCTTGTCGAAGTTCTGCGGTTGCATGGGCAGACTCTGGTACTGAGCTTTCAGCCATGGATCGATGTTATTCAGGTAGTTCTGGCTCGCCGGATTGCCGGACTGGCCGATGCCGTTCTGAGCCAGCAGCGGTTCAGCCTGGGCGAAATCGACAATCAGACGCATGCCCGGCACTCGAGTGACGTTGAAGTCCTGACCCCAAGCGTAAGCCGCGGCATTCAACGTGCTCTGGTCGCCGCCGGCGGCTGTGGCAGTGCGTACCGTGTTTGCGCGCGCATCTTTCCACTCATACCGGTGCAGTTTCCCCCATTGCCAGGCTCGGCGATCGCTGCCCATCTGGCTTTCACCGACGGAAATGGCGGCGGCCAGGCTGCGGGCGAGAATGGCCGGTTTGTCCTCTTTGGCCGGTGTGCGCACGTCATCCCAGAACGGGCTGTCTTCCCGACCGAGCAGGTGGTCGGCCTGGGCCGAATAGGAACGCGTGCCGTTGGCGACAAAAGCCTTCCAGGCCGGGCTGGATTGCGGTCCGAGTTCGTCGAGGAAAATCTGTTTCATGCTTTCTTGCAGGAACAGTTGGTAGATCGCCGCGTCCGTTGAGGTCGGGCTGAGTTTGCCGTCAAACGCCATCAGCCGGCTAAAGGCTTCACGCGCTTTGGCGGCATCGGCAGCGGGCAGGGCATTGATGGCCTGTTTCAGCGGCTGGGACATACCCGGCGCCTCGAACATTTTCTTCAGCTTGGCGGCAAACACGGTGGTCTGGTCGTATTGCATGGCAATCATGCTGCGGCTGTCCTGCTTGCCAGCGCCAGCCAGTTCGGCGATGCGCTCGCCGCGTTCCGGTGCGGCCCAGGAATTGGACAACTGCATGCCGTAGCCGTGGGGGATGATTCGCTGGTTGGCAGTGCCGAGCCAACCCTGGGCCGGATCCTGGTCGTAGGGGTGGAGCATCGGGTCGGCGTAGCCATCCCAGTCATAGCGACCTTCCCAGCCGGGCGAGGGCAGCAGACCTTCGCCTTCACGGCGGTTGGGGAAGCGTCCGGTGACTTGCCAGCCAATATTGCTGGCATCGGCAAACAGCATGTTCAGCGAGATGGCGCGGATTTCACGGCTGGCGTCCGAGGCTTTTTCGACGCTCTGCGCACGGGACAGATCGAAGAACGCGTCCAGGCTCTTGTCGTCCTTGACGTCCGGCAGTTGCAGGGCCAGGCCGAAACCGTTGCCGGGCGTTGCCACTTGGGCACTGTTGAGCAGCGCGCCATGGCGGGTTTCGTAGATGACTTCGCGAATCGGCCGCTGGCCTTTGACGAAGTAGGTTTCGTTGCGCACCATCGCTGGTTGCCATTTACCGGCTGCTTCATAGCTCAGGCTGTTGCCCTGGCGTTTGAGTTTCTCCAGGAACAGGTCCTGGTTGTCGCCCATGACCGCCGCCATGCTCCAGGCCACCTTGCCATTGAAGCCGGACATCACCATCGGCAAGCCGGCAATCGTGGCCCCGGCAACCTGGTACTTCGGCGCGCGGATCTGCACGAAACTCCACAGCGACGGCACGCCAATCGGCAACTGGCTATCGCCGGCCAGCAGACTCTTGCCGCTGCGGCTGCGTTGCGGGGCAATGGCCCAGTTGTTCGAGGCAGTGCCACCGAGGATATTCAAGCCGGCCAGTTGTTCATTGGCGCTGGCAAGTTCAGCCAGACCAGGAATGCTGCCGTTGAGTTTGACCCCTTGCAGTTTATCCGCTTCCGCCACCGGCAGTTTTTCGTCCGGATAGGAGGGCGACAGCCAGGCCAACTTGTCGTTGGTCACGCTCTGCGCCATCATCAGCGCAGAGATTTCCTGAGGCAGGTTGGCCGACTGACTGAAGTTCAACAGGCAGAAAATCAGTGCCGAGTCTTCGGGCTTCCAGTACTCCGGCTTGTAGCCGGTGGTGGCCAGATCGGCGGGCAGCTTGTCGCGATAACGGAACAGGTAGGCATTGACCCCGCGTGCATAGACCTCGAAGAAGCGCTTGAGACGCGGCGACGAGGCCTTGTACAGCTCATCGGCACTTTTCTTCAGATTGACCGCACGCATGTAACGGTCGGCATCGAGCATTTGCGCCCCGGACATTTCCGCCAGGCGCCCCTGAGCCAGCAGGCGCAGGGTGACCATCTGGTTGATACGGTCGCTGGCGTGCACATAGCCTAGGGTGAACAGCGCGTCGTGGAAGGTGCTGCTTTCAATCAACGGCATGCCCATGGCATTGCGGCGTACCGACACGTTCTGCGCCAGGCCTTTGAGTGGCTGCACGCCGGAAGCCGGAGGCAGTGTGTCTTGTGCATTCCAGCTCTGGCAGCCGCTGAGGCTGAGCACACTGGCCACTGCTGCGGCAACGCCGAACCGGGGAAGAAAAGGTGTAAGGGCTGGCGAGGCCATGGCAAAGCTCCGAGGCGGGGTACTGAATAAAGGCGCTACGTTAGTCAGCGGCCGAGGGGCGTGCAAGCGGCGGGCTGGGTTATTTAGAGGTTTGTCCGATAAATCGCGGAATTTGAGACCACTGGCGAGCTTGCTTCGGACTAATGAAGGTGCTCAAGTAGGTAATTCCCTGCCTTTTGGAGAAAACCCAGCCATGGATCCTCAGGCAAACAGCGCCTTGATCTTGATCGACCAGCAACAGGGCATCCATCACCCCAAACTCGGTCCGCGCAATAATCCGCAAGCTGAGGAGCGCATCGCCGAACTGCTCGAGCATTGGCGTGCCATGGGGCGACCGGTCATCCATGTGCAGCACCTGTCGCGCTCACCGGACTCGGTGTTCTGGCCGCAGCAATCGGGGGTGGAGTTCCAGCAGCGCTTCAGGCCGCAGGTCGGGGAGTGGGTGGTGCAAAAGCAGGTGCCGGACGCGTTCTGCGGGACCGCACTCGAAGAGGGATTACGCGAGAGCGAAATTACCCAGTTGGTCGTGGTCGGCGTGGCGACGAATAATTCGGTGGAGTCCACCGCACGCACGGCGGGCAATCTGGGGTTTGCCACCTGGGTGGTCGAGGAC
This sequence comes from Pseudomonas sp. Pse1, assembly GCF_024519635.1. NCBI lineage: Bacteria > Pseudomonadati > Pseudomonadota > Gammaproteobacteria > Pseudomonadales > Pseudomonadaceae > Pseudomonas > Pseudomonas sp. Pse1. Next base: position 135,962 of record NZ_JALJRO010000014.1, on the reverse strand, counting down.
GCCTGCTACACCTTCGACAAAGCGGATTTTTTTGGCAATCCACGTTCAGCCGAGGAGGTCCACGCCATGTCGCTGGCCAACTTGCATGGCGAATACGCGACGGTCGTGGCGGCTGCTGAGTTGTTGCAGGAACGTCGTCTGAGGTTCCTGCAATAAAGTGTCAGCGCATCAGGCGCCGTGGCACTTCTTGAACTTCTTGCCGTTGCCGCATGGGCAAGGGTCGTTGCGGCCCACGTCTTTCAGCGCGTTACGTACCGGCTCCTGATGGGCGTGGCCACAGTTCGGGCCATGTACATGGCCGTGGTCGTGATCATGGTGGTCGTGATGGTCATGGTCGTGGTTGCAGTCGGGGCCATGAACGTGGGGTTGCTGGGTCATCGAGGTTACTCCGGAATAAAATCGCCGGGAATTATCTCGCCATAATGGGACAGGTGCACGTCTTTGCCGAAGAATAATCCGGTTTCCAGGGTGCCTTCCAGACGATAGGGGATGGGCTGGTCGGGTTTTTTCAGCAGCTTGACCATCTCGCGCAGGTGTTGCCAGAGGTTGGTGCGGATCGGCACCTGGAAATAACTGCTGCTTTTGGGGTCGACACTGAACCATTGTTCGGTCTCGCCTTCAGCCAACAGGAATTGGCTCAAGTGAATGCGGTACTCCATGCCGCGGATGGTCAGGCTGTCGTCGTTGGGGTTGTCGATGCGAAAGTACAGCATGAACTTCTGATCCAGCAGCTTGGCCCGCACCACTTCGACTTTGAGCAGATGGACCTGCGGATCGAGTTCGTCATCGCTGAACCAGGACGCGCAGCCACTGAGAGTCAGGGCCATGAGCAGGCTGATCGTGCGCAAGACGCGGCGCTGGCTGAGCATGGTCCGACTCCTTTTGTCTGCTGCGGTGCTTCATGCGGTCAGGCGAAAATACCCCGCGCAGCACTTCTTGAATTTGTGTCCACTGTTGCAGGGGCAGGCGTCGTTGCGTCCGGTCTTGAGCGGTACGGTGGGGTCGATGAAGTACCAGTGACCAGCGTTCTGCACAAACGAGGAGCGCTCGCGATGGCTGTGCTCGCCGGTGCTGTCGTGCCAGCGTGCGGTGAACGTGACGAAGGCATGTTCAGGTTGACCGCCGAGCACTTCGGAGCTTTCCACGTCCAGGCCCAGCCAGGTGCTGCGCGCGCTCCAGTCGCTGATCGACTGACGATCCAGGCCGGATTGCTGGGCGGGCAGGGTGGTCGCCACCAAATAGTCGATCAGGCCCAGCACGTAGGCACTGTAGCGTGAGCGCATCAGTGCTTCGGCACAGGGTGCGGGATGCCCGGCGTGATAATGCCCGCAGCAGGCATCGAGTGGCGTGCCGCTGCCGCAAGGGCAGATGGATGTACTCATTGGGTTACCACCAGTATTTTCCAAAATTCTGCGGATTGGCCCAGAAACGAGAGTTGAGCCAGTCGGGGACTTGTTTGTATTCAAGCAGATCATAGGTGAACAGGGTCAATACCTGCTGATCGCGCTGGAAGCGTTCACTGGCCTGCAGGGCCAGGGAAAAGAAGTCGGTTTCCTGCCAGTGGCAGACATCCAGGTCGGCCAGTACCGCGATGCGGCTGGCATTGAGGTTACGGATGCCGCCCAGCAGGTTGAGGCCGTCGCGCTTGGGCAGATGCTCCAGGCAGTCGAGTGCCAGTGCCAGGTCGAAACGCTGCGCGGCGACCTCGGCTGTCAGCGGGCCAGGGGCTGCGCGGACGATCACGCTATCGGGATGGGCGGTTTGGAACGCCTGCAGCGCCGGGAAGTCGTCAGCGCCAATCAGCAGGAGCCGTTTGGGTGCATAACGATCGAGCAAGGCGGCCAGCGCCTGCTGGGGAGTACGCGAAGAAATTGCGGCGGTCATCAAGGATCCTCAATCAGAACTGCAGAGACTAGCCTGCCCGAACGCCTGGGCCTAGAGGCTCTTTGCACTGGATGTTGCGCAGGCCAGTGATTGGCTGATCCCGTGAGGATGGCCTATTGCTGGCGGATATTAAAACTGGGGTCTTTACTGCTTGAATCGGTCGTATGCCGATCCCTCAGGAGAAAACTCGATGAGCATAGTTCGGACAGCATTACCCTTGGTTCTGCTAACCAGTGTCTTGACTGGTTGCGCAGGTTTGCAGAAAACCGACTGGCCGACCTGTGCGGCGGTGGGCGGCGTGGTCGGGGCCGGTCTCGGCGCGACGAAAAGCTCGGCGTGGGCCGGCGGTGGCGCGTTGTTCGTAGGCGGTTTGGCTGCCGCCTATTGCTGGGTGCATGGCGATGGTGACGAAGACGGTGATGGTGTTCCGGACAGCCGCGACAAGTGCCCGGGCACACCGAAAGGCGTACAGGTGGATGCCAACGGTTGCCCTCCGGCCCCCGAACCGGTAGTTGAAGAGGTCGTCGTAGTTAAGGAAGAAACCATTGTCATCCGCGATGTGCACTTCCAGTTCGACTCGGCCAAGCTGACCGCTGCCGACAAAACCAAACTGGAGACCATTGCGACCCGTCTGAAACAGGAAGCACCTTCGGCGCGACTGAGCGTGACCGGGCATACCGACAGCGTCGGCAGCGATGCCTACAACCAGAAACTCTCTGACAAACGCGCGCACTCGGTGGTCGAGTACCTGATCGAAGAAGGCGTACCACGTGCCAGCTTCGTTTCGGTGCAGGGCGCCGGTGAAAGCCAGCCAGTGGCGGACAACAAAACCGCTGACGGCCGTGCGATGAACCGTCGTACTGAAATCAAAATCAACCGCTAGCTCCTTGCGTCCGTGGCTTGAACAGTCACGGATGCGGGTCTTTACTCCTGTGTGACCGGTGTCGGCCGGTGACACAGGAGCAATCATCATGAGCGTTCGTGCACGGACCGTAATACCGGTACTTCTGTTAGCCAGCCTGGTCTCGGGTTGCGCCACCCACAGCGACGGCACTGCCCCCCTCAATCAACGTACCTGGCCGATCTGCAGCGTCATTGGCGGACTCGTGGGCGGAGGCTTGGGCGCCATCGAAAGCGGTGGTTGGGCAGCAGGTGGCGCGGCGCTCGGTCTGTTGAGCGGCGGCTTGATCTGCTACGCACAGGATGGCGACGAAGATGGCGATAGCGTCTTCGACCGTCGTGATCACTGCCCCGATACTCCGGCCAATACATCGGTGGACAACCGCGGGTGCCCGATCCCCCAGTACCCGCCCAGCGTCAAACCGGTCGAACCCAGCAGTGAAGTGATTACCCTCAGTGACCAGGGCGATGTGTTGTTCGCCTTCGATTCGGCGGAGTTGACGCCGGCCGCTCATGAACAACTGATGGCGTTGATGGACAAGTTGAAAAGCGCCGACGTCCTGAGCATCAAGGTGGTGGGTCACACCGATAGCCAAGGGAGCGATGCCTATAACCAGGGGCTGTCCGAGCGACGCGCCAGCAGTGTCGCCGCCTTTCTGCTGAATCAGGGACTGGCCCCTGACAAACTCACCAGCCAGGGCATGGGTGAAAGCCAGCCGGTGGCGGATAACGCGAGTGAAGAAGGTCGAGCGAAAAACCGTCGGGTCGAGTTGGTGATCGGCCGCTGATCGGCGCTGCCGGATTGGCGATCTGCGTCGATCCGGCGGCGAAATCGAGCGCTGCAGAAGAATTTTCGTTGCCCTCTGGCGTACCCCGCGTGGAAGTCGTTACTGTTCGCGCAAAGAAAAATGATCCTCGGGGGGGCGGGTATGAAAGTGTTATGGGGGCTGGGCAAATGTGCGGGGCTGGTGTTCTGGTTGGTGGCAGTGGTCAATCTGTTGCAGCCATTCACTGATCCGATCCATCTGGCGGTCAATCTGGTTGCCAGCGTGTTATTGCTGGTCCACCTGTTGGAAGTGCTGGTGTTCAATCGCACCTTGAAAACGCGCGCTCATCCCTGGCTCGATCGCCTGCAAGTTCTGCTATTCGGCATCTTTCATATAAAGAGCATGGCCAGTGCTGACACGTCGGAGGCCCGCCATGCGTAAACTTTGTCTGCTTGCTGCGCTGATCAGCCCAATGGCCATGGCGCAGGTTCTGACGGTCGAAAGTCATTCCCTGATGCGCCTGCCCAATACCGCCAGCACCTTGCAACTGGAGCGTCTGGACGTGGCGGACAATGGCACCTTGCTGATTCCCTCCAATGTCACCCAATTGAATGTGACGGAGTTGCACCTCGGGCGCGACGCCCGAATCGCTATTGTTCCAGGCGAGCAGAGTCTGCAAATCAGCGTCGGCCATGCGTTGCTGGCGAGCGGCAGCCAGATCACTTCCCGAGGGGCGCCGGGTACCTACCTCAAGGCGGCACGTCCGGGGCGTAACCTGAACCTGCGAATTGTCTCGTTGAACGCGCCTGAGCTGTCGGTGGATGCGCGCGGCGGTGATGGCGCTCCGGGTTTTGTCGGGCTCGACGGCGGTAATGGCCAGGAGCCGGGCTGCACCTGGGGCTCGGCGGGCCGGGGTGCCGATGGTGATAATGGCGGCGATGGTCGTGCCGGGGCCCCCGGAGCGCTGGTGCGCCTGGAGCTGCCGCGTGACTTTGCCGAGCAGAGCATCAAGGTGCAGGTGCAGGGCGGTGCCGGCGGCCTGCCCGGTGTTGGGGGCAAAGCCGGGGCGGGCGGTAAGTCCAAAGGCTGCCTGGTGTATCGCGCCGATGGCGGCAAGAGCGGTCGCCCGGGTGATGCGGGTCAGCCTGGGCCGGTTGGCGCTCCAGGTTCGGTGACCGTGCAGCGCCTGTAGCCATTACTCACCCGTCTCGCTCACAGGGCGCGAGGCGGGTGAATGCTTAAAACATCGGCCGTGCGGAGGCGATCGCCACCAGCAGCAAGCCGATCAGCAAATTGATCCCCACCAGACGGCGAATCCCACCCAGGGTCGCTGCCCCCGTTGCCCAGTCTTCGGCCAGCACCGCCTTGCGCAATTCCGGCACCTGCAGCGCCTGGATCCGGATAAACAGCGCGGTCATCACCAGATACAAACCCATCATGATCTGCACGTAGCGGGGTGCCGTTTCAAAACCATTGAAGCGCATGTGGATCATGCCGACGCCGCCGATCGGCAGAATGATGACTGCGACCCAGACCCAGGCAAAAAAACGCGGGAACACTTCGACCCACAGCTTCAGCCGTGCGGGGCCTTCCAGCGCTTTGACCGCGGCGGGGCGCAGGACCATCCAGGCGAAAAACATACCGCCGACCCAGACCAGGGCCGCCAGCACGTGGATGCTATAAATCAAGGCGAAAAGTGTCATTGGGGTACTCCGTTCTGCGCGGGATTGATTAGCGGGGTATGATAGCCCCCATAACCACTGAAAATTTATCCAGCGTTTTTGCGCCCGACAATTCATGATCAGCACTGAACTCAAAACCACGATCCAGGGCGCCTATTCGCGTTTTCTCGAAGCCAAGAGCCTCAAACCGCGCTACGGCCAACGCCTGATGATTGCCGAAATTGCGAAAGTCCTCGGTGATATCGATACCGATGACGAAGGTCGGCGCAGTGGCGACCCGGCGATTGTCGCCGTGGAAGCCGGCACGGGTACCGGCAAGACCGTGGCCTACAGCCTAGCGGCGATTCCGACCGCCAAGGCCGCCGGAAAACGCCTGGTGATTGCCACCGCCACCGTCGCCTTGCAGGAGCAGATCGTCTACAAGGATCTGCCGGACCTGATGCGCAACAGCGGGCTTAACTTCAGCTTCGCCCTGGCCAAGGGCCGTGGTCGTTACATGTGCCTGTCCAAGCTCGATATGTTGTTGCAGGAAGGCCACGCGCAAACCGCCACCGCACAGCTGTTCGAAGAAGAAGGTTTCCGGATCGAGGTCGACGAGGCCAGTCAGAAGCTGTTTACCAGCATGATCGAGAAGCTTGCCGGCAATAAGTGGGATGGCGACCGTGACAGTTGGTCTACAGCCCTGGAAGATGTCGACTGGGCACGCCTGACCACCGACCACAGCCAGTGTACCAATCGCCATTGCCCGAACTTCGGCCAGTGCGCTTTTTATAAGGCACGCGAAGGCATGGGCAAGGTCGACGTGATCGTCACCAACCATGACATGGTCCTCGCCGACCTGGCGCTGGGCGGCGGCGCCGTCCTGCCTGACCCGCGTGACACCATTTATGTGTTCGACGAAGGTCACCACCTGCCCGACAAAGCCATCGGCCACTTCGCCCACTACACGCGCCTGCGCTCCACCGCCGACTGGCTGGAAGCCACCGCGAAGAATCTCACCAAGTTGCTCGCGCAACATCCGTTGCCGGGAGATCTGGGGAAACTGATCGAGCAAGTGCCGGAGTTGGCGCGCGAGATCAAGACCCAGCAACAGTTCATGTTCAGTGCCTGCGAGCAGGTCGCCGACTTCAAGCCCGGGGAAGACGTCGAGGGCCGTGAGCGGCCACGCCATCGCTTCGTCGGCGGGGTGATTCCCGAGCACATGCGGGAAATGGGCATCGAGCTGAAGAAAGGCTTCGCCCGCCTGACCGACCTGTTCACCCGCCTGACCGAGTTGCTCAAGGAGGGCATGGACGGCGAGGTCAACATCGGCATCGCCAGCAATCAGGCAGAAGAGTGGTATCCGCTGTTCGGCAGCCTGTTGTCACGCTCCCAGGGCAATTGGGAGCTATGGACCGCCTTCACGGTTGAGGACCCCGAAGACAATCCGCCCATGGCACGCTGGCTGACTCTGGCCGAAAGCGGTTCGCTGTTTGACATCGAGGTCAACGCCAGCCCGATCCTTGCCGCAGAGATGCTGCGCCGCAGCCTGTGGAACGTGGCACATGGCTGCCTGGTGACGTCGGCGACCCTGACCGCGCTGGGCACCTTCGAGCGTTTCCGCATGCGCGCCGGCCTGCCGAAAAAAGCCGTGACGGCGGTGGTGCCAAGCCCGTTTCATCATGCCGACGCCGGTGTCTTGCGGGTGCCAAACCTGAACGCCGATCCCCGTGATGCAGCGGCCCATACCGCGGCGATCATTCGTGACTTGCCGGAACTGGTCGAAGGCTCGCGCGGCACCCTGGTGCTGTTCTCCTCGCGTAAACAGATGCAGGACGTGTTCGACGGCCTGGACCGCGACTGGCGCAAGCAAGTGTTCATCCAGGGCAACCTGTCGAAACAGGAAACCCTGAACAAGCACAAGGCGCGGGTCGACGGTGGCGATTCCAGCGTGCTGTTCGGCTTGGCCAGTTTCGCCGAGGGGGTCGACTTGCCAGGCGCCTACTGCGAACACGTGGTGATCGCCAAGATCCCGTTCTCGGTGCCGGACGATCCGGTCGAGGCGGCGTTGGCGGAATGGATCGAAGCCCGGGGTGGCAATCCGTTCATGGAAATCTCGGTGCCCGACGCCTCGCTCAAGCTGGTCCAGGCTTGCGGACGTCTGCTGCGTACTGAAGAGGACCGCGGCACCATCACTCTGCTGGACCGGCGCCTGGTCACTCAGCGCTATGGCAAAGCGATCCTCAATGCGCTGCCGCCGTTCCGCCGCGAAATTTCTTGAGACAAGGTGGGCGAAAACGCCCACTGCGTTGTCTATCCCCTATCTCCGATCTCACATTCGCCTTAGGGAGAACCTGGTTCTCATGATTCGCCGTACGTTACCCGCCGTATTTGCCCTGATGTTTGCCACGCCCTTGCTGGCAGCACCAACCGGGCAGCAGACGCTGTTCAACTTTGTCCGCCCGGCCGATGTGGTCCAGGTGGCGACACAGGATGCCAGCTTGCCGCAATCCAACGCGGAACAGACGGCCGAGGGTGAAGTGTTGCGGCGGGGGACCTTCAATCCAACAGCCCGGCCGACCTTGCGCCTGACGCCGCAGACCGGCGCCTGGGATTGGTCGCAGTCCGGAGTCATGACCCTGCGCCTGCAGAGCGCGATGAACTGGGCGTTGACCCTCTATGTGACGATCCAGAGTAATGACGGCAAGACCCTCGTCAGCCGTGTCGACCTGCCGGCGGGCCCTGCGCAAACCTTGATGGTGCCGTTGATCCCGAGTACGCCATTGAGCCAGGGCATGAAGGCCGGTCCGCCGATGCCGATGACCGTCGACGGGCAGCGCATTCTGCTCGCCAGCAGCGAGGGTGAACTGGATCGCAGTCAGGTGGTATCGGTGTCGCTGTCGATGGAGCAACCCAAGGTAGCCCAAAGCATCCTGATCGAGCGCTTTGGTGTGCAGGAGGGTGAATCGGTGGTCAAGGCCGTTTATGGCTCGTTGGTGGACGCCTATGGTCAGTCCACTCGGGCCAAATGGCCGGAAAAAATTGCCAGCGACGACCAGCTCAAGGCAGCCGCCGGCAAGGAACAACAGCAACTGAAAACCTGGCTTGCCGAGCGCCAGCGCAACGACCTCGACAAGTTCGGCGGCTGGAGCCAGGGCCCGACGTTCAAGGCCAGTGGTTTCTTTCGCACCGAGAAGCGTGATGGCCGCTGGTTCCTGGTGACGCCTGAGGGTCATCCGTTCTACTCGCTCGGGGTCAACGCGGTGACCGCCGATGCTAGCCAGACCTATGTTGCCGGTCGTGAGGGCATGTTCGAGGCATTGCCTGGCGACGGCGAGGTGCTGGCCAGTCACTACGGTGAAAGCGACAACCGTGGCGGTAACGGAGTCGATCGCGGACGCAGTTTCAATAGCGGCCGCTGGTATGACTTTTATGGTGCCAACCTTCAGCGCACCTACGCTCAGCCTTGCGTCGTGTCCACTGTGCCGCCGACCGAGCAGCCCGCCGCTGAGGCCAATAGCACTCCCTGCGAACCAGCGGCTTTCGACGAAAAGCGCTGGACCGGACATACCCTCGATCGCCTGCAAGCCTGGGGCTTCAACACCCTCGGAAACTGGAGCGCTCCGGCGCTGGGACAGAGCGATCGCGTGGCCTACACCTTGCCGCTGTCGATTGTCGGTGACTACACCAGTATCAGCACCGGCAACGACTGGTGGGGCGGCATGCCCGATCCGTTCGATCCGCGCTTTGCCATGGCCACTGAACGTGCCGTGGCCATCGCTGCCCGCGATCACCGGGACGATCCCTGGTTGATTGGCTATTACGCCGACAATGAGTTGGCCTGGGCCGGTCCTGGCGACGATCCCAAGGCTCGCTACGCGCTGGCCTATGGCACCTTGAAAATGACCACCGACGTCCCGGCCAAGCGCGCCTTTCTCAAACAGTTGCGCGACAAGTACCGTAACCAGGCCGGTCTATCCAAGGCCTGGGGTATCGACCTGCCGGCCTGGGAATTGATGGAAGACCCGGGCTTCGTGCCGCCGCTGCCTGATCCGCAGCACCCGGAAATCGAGGCCGACTTCAAGTATTTCCAAAAGGTATTCGCCGATACCTACTTCAAGACCATTTCTGACTCGTTGAAATGGCACGCACCCAATCACTTGCTGCTCGGTGGCCGGTTTGCCGTCAGCACCCCGGAGGCGGTGGCATCCTGTGCCCAGTATTGCGACGTCCTGAGCTTCAACATGTACACGCTCAAGCCGCAGGACGGCTACGACTTCGCTCAACTCCAGGCGCTGGACAAGCCGGTGCTGATCAGCGAATTCAACTTCGGCTCCCGTGATCGCGGCCCGTTCTGGGGTGGCGTGACCGAGTTGGCCAGGGAAGAAGATCGCGCCCCGGCCTACGCCACTTTCCTCAAGCAAGCCATCAGTGAACCGTCGATTGTCGGCGTGCACTGGTTCCAGTACCTGGATCAGCCGGTCACCGGGCGTCTGCTGGACGGTGAGAATGGCCATTTCGGCCTGGTAGGTATCACCGACATCCCGTTCCAGGGCTTTGTCGACGGGGTACGCAAGGCTAACCTGCAAGCCCTTGATCAGCTTGGAAAGGCTGCCAGGGTCGAGGTCGAAAAAGCGGCAAATGCGGGAGCGGCCAACGAAGGCGAAAAAGGCCATCCAGACGGCCATGCCCCGGGGCAAAGCGGTCATCCGGGCGGGCATTCGGCAAACGGTCATTAATCAGCAAAATTCGCGGTTGTTCAGCACAACCGCCCAGCCTGTGCGGGTTCCCAAAAGCCTTGGAGGCTGGAACAATGCCGGCCATTGAAGCGAAACGTTTTTCCGGGGAGTGGCGGGTGCAGATTCAGGGTCATTACGAACTTAAATTCGAAGCGGTGCACGAGGCCTTTGCCGCGCTGTTCGACAACTCCCAGGAGCGTGGCGCGGCATTGTGTATCCAGGTGGGTGGCGAGACCGTCATCGACCTGTGGGCCGGTACGGCAGACAAGGACGGCCACCAGGCGTGGCACAGCGACACCATCGCCAATCTGTTTTCCTGCACCAAGACCTTTACGGCCGTGACAGCCTTGCAACTGGTCGCCGAAGGCAAGTTGCAACTCGATGCCCCGGTGGCCCGCTACTGGCCCGAATTCGCAGCAGCCGGCAAGGAGTCAGTGACTCTGCGCCAACTGCTTTGCCACCAGGCTGGCTTGCCGGCCCTGCGCGGGTTGTTGCCAGCTGAGGCGCTCTACGACTGGCAGACCATGGTCGACGCACTGGCCGCCGAAGCGCCTTGGTGGACGCCGGGCGAAGGCCACGGTTATGCGGCCATCACCTATGGTTGGCTGATCGGCGAACTGCTGCGTCGAGCTGATGGCCGAGGGCCGGGCGAATCGATCGTGGCCCGGGTGGCCCGGCCATTGGGTCTGGATTTCCATGTCGGCCTGGCGGATGAAGAATTCCACCGTGTCGCACATATCGCGCGCGGTAAAGGCAGCCTCGGCGATGCGGCGGCCCAGCGCTTGCTCCAGGTGACCATGCGCGAGCCGGAGGCCATGAGCACACGGGCCTTTACCAACCCGCCGTCGATCCTGACCAGCACCAACAAGCCGGAGTGGCGACGGATGCAGCAGCCAGCGGCCAATGGCCATGGCAATGCCCGCAGCTTGGCCGGTTTCTACAGCGGCCTGCTGGATGGCAGTCTGCTGGAAAGTGAAATGCTCGAGGAGCTCACCCGTGAGCACAGCCTGGGCGAAGACAAGACCTTGCTGACCCGGACCCGTTTTGGCCTGGGTTGCATGCTGGATCAACCGGACGTGGCAAATGCCACTTTCGGCCTCGGTGCTCGTGCCTTTGGTCACCCGGGCGCAGGAGGATCGGTCGGATTTGCCGATCCCGAGTACGATGTGGCCTTTGGTTTTGTCACCAATACCCTGGGGCCTTACGTATTGATGGACCCGCGTGCGCAGAAGCTGGTGCGAGTTCTCGCCGATTGCCTGTAAAAAGGTTGCTGTATCGCATTTTTTTGATAAAAGATGCCTGAAGGTCGTGGAACGGAACCCCACGGCCTTTGATGTTTCAGAGCGTGTGTTCAGACGGGTCATCAAGACCCACAGCTTTTTATCTCATTTTGTGGATATCTCATGTCACCGAACAAATTTTTAACTCTGGCACTGTGCCTCACCATCACTGGTTGCGCACAAACTCCACAAAATGATGCCGACGGTGGCCATTGGTGGTCATTCGGTTCCGGTTCCGACAAGGTCGCGGACAAGGGCGCCAGCAAGCCTGACGTCAAAGCGGACGCCAAGGCTGCTCCTGCTCCTGCGGACAAGACTGCCGGCACCCCGGCACCTGTTGCCAAGGCGAAGGAGGGTGGCAGCAGCTGGTGGCCGTTCTCGTCCGACGAGACCCCGGCCAAACCAGCAGTGGCCGACACCAAGGCCGTAGCACCGACCGCACCCATCGCGGCAACCAGCGCTGCCGCCGCTGCCGCCAAGGCCGACTCCGAAAGCAAATGGTGGTGGCCGTTCAGCGACCAGCCAAAGGCTGTGACCAAGGCCGACATCAAGGATGTACCGATGCCGGATCCGAAAATCACCCAGGCTTGGCTCGACGACTACGAGCCACGCCTGCGCAGTGCCGTTCAGGACAAGCGCCTGGTCGTTGAGCGTCGCGAGAACGTACTGGTGGTCGTCGTGCCTGTCGATGAGTCCTTCAACCCGAAACGTCCAGCGATGCTGCTGCCTTCGACCCTGGGCCCATTCACCCGAATCGCCAAGCTGGTAGAGGGCGATACCAAGACCTCCGTACTGGTCCTCGGTCACGGTGACTCGACGGGCGCCGCCCCGGCAACTCAAGCGTTGAGCAAGGAACGTGCTACCTCCGTGGCCTCGATCTTCAGCCTCGGTGGCCTCAAGCGTGATCGCCTGATGCTGCGTGGTATGGGTGACCTGATGCCGCGCGCGGCCAACGACAGCGCCCAGGGCCGTGCCTTGAACCGTCGTGTTGAAATCATGCTGACCCAACGCACCACCATGCTGGCCCTGCTGAGCAAATACAGCTCGCCAACCCCGCCGGTCGCGGAAATGGTGGCGGTTCAGGACGTCAAGCCTGCCGCAGCAGCCCTGGCTGATCAAAAAGCATCGTCGTCGAAAAAAGCTGTACCGGCGAAGAAGGCGCCTGCAAAGAAAGCCGCGTCAGCCAAAAAACAGCCTGCCAAGACCGCAACCCCGGCGAAAAAACCGGTGCCAGCCAAGGCTACAGCTGCTAACTGATTGCTCCAGCACAAGGAAAACGCCATGACCCAGGCTCTGGCTGATATGCGCCGCGACTATACCCGCGATGGCTTGACCGAAGCCCAGGCTCCGGATGAGCCGTTCGCGCTGTTCCACCAATGGTTTTCCGAGGCGGTGAAAACCGAGCAGCCTCCGGTTGAAGCCAACGCCATGACCGTGGCCACGGTGGATACAGACGGTCGCCCGCATTGCCGGATCCTGTTGCTAAAGGGGCTGGATGAGCAGGGTTTTACCTTCTTCAGCAACTATGAAAGCGCCAAAGGCCAGCAATTGGCCGTCAATCCCTTCGCCGCCATGACGTTCTTCTGGCCGACGCTGGAGCGTCAGGTGCGGATCGAGGGGCGGGTGGTCAAGGTCAGTGCGCAGGAGTCCGATGCCTATTACCAGGTGCGCCCGTTGGGCAGCCGCCTGGGGGCTTGGGCCTCGCCACAGAGCCGGGTGATTGCCGATCGTGCCGAGCTCGAGGGCCTGCTCAAGGCCACCGAGCAGCGCTTCAGCGAGAGCCAGCCGCATTGCCCGGAGCATTGGGGGGGCTATCGCCTTCTGCCCGAGCGCATCGAGTTCTGGCAGGGCCGCTCCAGTCGACTGCACGATCGCCTGAACTATCGCTTGCACGGCGATCGCTGGAGCCGTGAACGTCTGGCGCCCTGAGCAGTCTACCGGGCAGGGTAGGTGGCTGCGGCCGCCTCCAGCCACTGTTGCAGGTCACGACGCTTGATTTTCTGCTGCCTGGCGCGTTCCAGTTGTTGCAGCATGAAAGCTTTTTTCTGTTCGTCGTTACCAGCCATGGCCAGAGCCAGGTCGCGATCCATCCAGCGCTTGATGCGTACGTACAACCACCAGTGGAAGTACAGACCGGCAGCGGTGGTGACGACAATGATGAAGTAATCCATGGAAATCCTTGAGGCGGTGGCGCAGGTTCTGGAATTTGCCGCTACTGTGTGTTGAGTCCCTGGCAGGCGCTGTACTGCGCCTGAATGAAAGCACTTTTATCCCGGCGGCGCCGTGACAGGCGTCAAGCTGCGGAGTTTAATGAATACTTGTCCTTTGGAGTTGATGCTATGCGTAAGTCTGTTCTGCTGGTTGCTTCCTTTTCGACGATGGCGATGTTGCTCACGGGTTGCCAGTCCAGCCTGACCGGCGACTCCTACTCCCGTGATGAGGCGCGTCGCGTGCAGACCGTCCGCATGGGCACCATCGAATCCCTGCGTCCGGTGAAGATCGAAGGCACCAAGACCCCAATCGGCGGCCTGGCGGGTGCAGCGGTTGGCGGCGTTGGTGGCAGCGCCATCGGGGGCGGTAAAGGCAGCATCGTTGCCGCGGTCATCGGTGCGGTTGCTGGTGGTCTGATCGGCTCGGCCACTGAAGAAGGCCTGACCCGTACCCAGGGCGTAGAAATCACCGTGCGTGAAGACGACGGCAGCATGCGTGCCTACGTGCAGCAGGTTCAGGAGAATGAAGTGTTCCGCGTCGGCGAGCGCGTACGCATCTCCACCGTCGATGGCACCAGCCGCGTTTCCCACTAAGCGCAGACGGTTAAAACAAAACCCCGATCAGGTGACTGGTCGGGGTTTTGTGTTTTTGGGGGAGCGGTTCAGAGCGACTTATGCTGTCGTGGTCTTGCGACTCGCCATGACCATCACCGTATAACCAATCAACGCAGCAAACAGCGAACCGGTCAGGATGCCCATGCGGTCCATGCCCGCGTATTCGCTGCTGCCGGCTTCAAAGGCCAGGGAGCCGACGAACAGGCTCATGGTGAAGCCGATCCCGCAGAGAATCGCCACGCCCAGCACCTGGCCCCAGTTGGCACCTTGAGGCAGGGCGGCTATGCCGATTTTCACCGCTAGCCAGGTCAGGCCGAAGACACCGATGGTTTTCCCCAGAAGCAGGCCGACGGCGATGCCCATGGGCACATCGTGGGTGAAGCTTTCGAGGGTTACGCCGCTCAGAGAAAGGCCGGCGTTGGCGAAGGCGAACAACGGCAGGATGCCGTAGGCCACCCAGGGGTGCAGCGCATGCTCCAGGGTCTGGAGTGGCGAAGGCTCGGCGTTTTTCGTGCGCAGCGGGATGCAGAAGGCCAGGGTTACACCGGCCAGTGTGGCGTGGACACCGCTCTTGAGCACGCAGACCCAGAGAATCAGGCCGATGATCATGTACGGCCCCAACTTGACCACGCCCGCGCGGTTCATCCCGATCAGGGCGGCGATACAGGCAGCGGCCAATGCCAGGGACAGGGTTGACAGGGCGCCGGAGTAGAAAATCGCGATGATGATGATCGCACCGAGGTCATCGATGATGGCCAGGGTCATCAGGAACAGTTTCAACGACACCGGTACTCGCTTGCCCAGCAGGGCCAGTACGCCGAGGGCGAATGCAATGTCGGTGGCGGTGGGAATGGCCCAGCCATTGAGCGCCGGCGGGTTGTCCTTGTTGAGAAACCAGTAGATCAGCGCCGGCACCACCATACCGCCAATGGCCGCGGCGCCGGGCAGGACGATCTGCGAGGGCTTGGACAGTTGCCCGTCGAGTACTTCGCGCTTCACTTCCAGGCCAATCAGCAGGAAAAACAGCGCCATCAGGCCATCGTTGATCCACAGCAACAGCGGCTTGGCGATTTTCAGGGCGCCAATCTGGGCGACCACGGGGGTGTCCAGCAGGCCAGTGTAGAGCCAGGACATCGGCGAGTTATTGATGATCAGGGCTAGGACGGCGGCTGCGATCAATAACAGACCGCTGGCAGCTTCCATCTGAAAGAAACGCGTGAAAGTGCTACGCAGAGGCAAAGTCGCTCTCCATCTGTGGATTCAAAAGGTGGGACACCCTAACCTGTACCGTTAGACGATAAAACAAAAGTTATATTCTTTTTTGTTATATGTCGTTACAACCGGCGGTGCAGAGAGCCTAGCAGTTGCTTGGCATATTGAATCGCAGGTGTACCTGTGAGTTATGTAGGTTTTTTCCTAAGCTTGAGCATTAAGCCAGCCCCATTCGAGTCAACGAGAACCCAGCCATGAGCGACAGCCGACAGTGGGCCCGCGAAGCCATCCGTATCATCGAAGCCGATTTCCAACGCAGCGCCGACACGCACCTGATTCCACTGCCATTACCGGGTCTGCCGGGGATCGAGTTGTATTTCAAGGATGAGTCCAGTCACCCTACCGGCAGCCTCAAGCACCGCCTGGCCCGGTCGCTGTTTTTGTACGCGCTGTGCAATGGCTGGCTCAAGCCAGGAGCACCGGTGATCGAGGCGTCCAGCGGTTCGACGGCGATTTCCGAGGCCTATTTCGCACGTTTGCTCGGCCTGCCGTTTATTGCGGTGATGCCGGCGACCACCTCCCGGGAAAAAATCGCACAAATCGAGTTCTACGGAGGCAAGCCCCACCTAGTGGAGGATCCCACACAGATTTACGCCGAGTCCGAGCGCCTGGCCCGTGAGCACGGCGGGCACTTCATCGACCAGTTCACCTATGCCGAGCGCGCCACCGACTGGCGTGCCAACAACAATATCGCCGAATCGATCTTCCAGCAGATGCGCTTTGAGCGTCATCCTCAGCCGAGCTGGCTGATCTCAAGCCCAGGTACCGGCGGGACCACGGCAACATTGGGGCGTTACGTGCGCTATCGCCAGCATTGCACCCGAGTCCTGTGCGCCGATGCCGAGCGTTCGGTGTTCTTCGACTATTACCAGAGCGGCGATGCGAGTCTGCGCCTGGATTGCGGTTCGCGGATCGAGGGCATCGGCCGTCCGAGGGTCGAGGCGTCGTTCCTGCCGAAAGTTATCGATGCCATGATCAAGGTCCCAGACGCTCTGTCGCTGGCCGCCATGCATTACCTGGCGCAACGTCTGGGGCGGCACGTGGGAGGGTCCAGCGGAACCAATCTGATCGGTGCCCTGGTGGCAGCGCAGCAGATGATCGCGGATGGGGAAACGGGTTCGATCGTGGCGATTCTGTGCGACAGCGGCGAACGCTATGGGACCACCTATTACGATCAGGAGTGGTTGAAGGCGCAGGGATACGAGTTGGATGGGTTGATCGCGACGGTCGCCGCCAGCGTCGAACGCGGTGAACCGTTGCCGGACAATGTGTTGCGCGCAGGGATTTGAAGCGTTGGCACTGGCGTGATGGGCGGGCACCCGTCACGCCAGTGCCAAGGTTTCAGGCCGGTAGACCGAGGATGTCGCGGGCCACGGCTTCAGCGATGCGGATCCCGTCGACCCCCGCCGAGAGAATCCCGCCGGCATAACCAGCGCCTTCACCGGCCGGGAACAGGCCCTTGACGTTGAGGCTCTGCATCGACTCGTTGTTGCGGGTAATGCGCAGCGGCGACGAGGTGCGGGTCTCGATCCCGGTCAGCACGGCATCGTGCAGGGAGTAGCCACGAATCTGCTTCTCGAAGGCCGGCAGGGCTTCGCGGATGGCCTCGATGGCAAATGCCGGCAGCGCCAGCGCCAGGTCGCCCAGGGCAACACCTGGCTTGTAGGACGGCTCGACGCTGCCCAGGGCTGTCGACGGTTTACCGGCAATGAAATCACCCACCAACTGTGCCGGGGCTTCGTAGTTGCCACCGCCGAGGACAAAGGCGTGGGATTCCAGCTGCTCCTGCAACTCGATACCGGCCAGCGGGCCGCCCGGATAATCGACTTCCGGGGTAATGCCCACGACAATCCCGGAGTTCGCGTTACGTTCGTTACGCGAGTACTGGCTCATGCCGTTGGTGACGACGCGGTTCGGCTCGGACGTCGCGGCCACTACCGTACCGCCCGGGCACATGCAGAAGCTGTAGACCGAACGACCGTTTTTTGCGTGGTGCACCAGTTTGTAGTCGGCGGCACCGAGTTTCGGGTGACCGGCGTACTTACCCAGGCGAGCGCTGTCGATCAGTGACTGCGGGTGCTCGATGCGGAAGCCCACCGAGAACGGCTTGGCTTCCATGTACACACCGCGACCGTGCAGCATGCGGAAGGTATCGCGGGCGCTGTGACCCAGCGCGAGGATCACGTGGCGGGAGTGAATCTGCTCGCCGCTGGCCAGCTCGACGCCGGTCAGTTGGCCGTCTTCGATCAATACATCGGTGACTCGTTGCTGGAAGCGCACTTCGCCGCCGAGGGCGCGAATCTGCTCGCGCATGTTTTCGACCACGCCCGTCAGACGGAACGTACCGATGTGTGGCTTGCTGACGTAGAGAATCTCTTCCGGCGCACCGGCCTTGACGAACTCGTGCAGGACCTTGCGACCGTGGTGCTTGGGGTCCTTGATCTGGCTGTAGAGCTTGCCGTCGGAGAAGGTCCCCGCGCCGCCTTCGCCGAACTGCACGTTGGATTCAGGGTTGAGCACATTTTTACGCCACAGGCCCCAGGTGTCCTTGGTGCGTTGGCGTACTTCAGTGCCGCGTTCGAGGATGATCGGCTTGAAGCCCATTTGCGCCAGCAGCAGCCCGGCGAAGATCCCGCAGGGGCCGAAACCGACGACTACCGGACGTTCGCTCAGGTCTTGTGGCGCATGGCCTACAACCTTGTAGCTGACGTCCGGTGCGGCGTTGACGTTACGGTCATTGGCAAACGCCTGCAGCACCTTCGCCTCGTCGCGCAGGTTGAGGTCGATGGTGTAGATGAAGCACAGTTCGGTGGACTTTTTCCGCGCATCGTAGCTGCGCTTGAACAAAGTGAAATCGAGCAGTTCATCACTGGCGATGCCCAGGCGTTGCACGATGGCAGGGCGCAGGTCTTCTTCGGGATGGTCGATTGGCAGCTTGAGTTCGGTGATTCGTAACATGACAGGATCCGGTTCGCGGGCGCACCAATGCGCCAAGGCGTTTGCAAGCGGGCAATTATAAGCCGCAAAGGCACTGTCCAGTGAGGCTAAAACAGCAGCTCGTCGAATCAGTCGCTGCGTGCGCCGCCAAAATAGGCACAACCACGTTGTACCTGATCGTTGACCCGCAACTCGGCGCTCATGAACTGGACGCTGGGGCGGCTAGGGTCGACGCAGCGCTGGGGGGCGATCCACAGTTCGACGCGCTGGTTGTTGGCTTCGCTGCTGAGATGAAAGCGCCCGTCACCCAGCTGTTCTTCCAGGTAGGGCAGGGCCAGGGCCGGCTGCCCGGCGCGCTCGACCACCATGCCGTTGCCACTGACCTTGACGCTCCAGTTGGGCGTATTACCGCCGGCCTGCAGGATCAGTTTCTGGAAGTCCGGGCTATTGCAGGCGCCGGTTGAGCGTTCCAGGCGATACAGCTGCTGGACATCGAGTTGTGCCTGGCCGTCCGCGACTTTTGCCGAGGGCACCCGGCCACGCAGATCGGCGAAGACCTGGTGCTGGGTGCCGGCCAGCGTGGCGGCCTCTTGCATGACGCTGGTGGCGCCGCTGTCATGCACGGCATACAGGTTGTTGCCCTGGCAGGGCTTGAACACCAGCTTGCCGTTGGCCATGCCGAGCTCACCTTGCATGCGGGTCAGGCCGGCCGTGGAGGGCGCCTGGGGCGAACTCTCGAGCAACTGACAACCGGCAAACAACGGCAGCAGGGCGACAAACATCAGGGAACGGGCAGCACGCATCGTTGGGTCTCCAGACAGGTGCCGCCACGTTACGCAGGCAGGCCGTCGATCACAAGGCCGGTGTTGCCCGAGCGCGCTCAAACGCGCCCCTGCAACATTGTGTACGGGGTTCTTGCGGGTGGACGCCGATCGGGATCGGCTACTCTAGGAGCCGTTTTTTCCACTGGATCAGGAGGATGCTCATGCGTTGCAAGGTTTGGATGGTGTTTTTGGCAATGGTGGTCGGCACATCCACTCAGGCTGTCGAGATCGACTTCTCATCGGCCCTGGACTTCACCAAAACGGAGCTGGTGTTGAAGGACATCGACTCCCCCAACCCCGAGACTGTAGCCTTGAATGTCACACTTTCCCCCGAGGCCACGGAACGCATGCGCAAGGTCAGTACGGAATCGATCGGAAAGCCGTTGACCCTGTTGATCAATGGCCAGCCGATCACCACGGCCACCGTACAGTCAGTACTGGGTGCGCAGTTCCGAGTCGCGATGTCGCGCGCCATTGCCCGGGAGTTGGTACCGAGCCTCCTGGACTGAACCGGTCGCGGTCAGCCGACGCGGAACGTCTGCCCGGTTTGCAAACCTTCCACACTCTTGGCGTAGGCCAGTCCGACATCGGCGCCGGAAACCGGTTTGTAGCCACGGAAGTAGGGCGCGTAGCTGCCCATCGCCTCCACCAGCACGGTGGGGCTGACGGAATTGACGCGCATGCCACGAGGCAGTTCGATGGCGGCGGCCCGCACGAAACTGTCCAGAGCACCGTTGACCAGCGCCGCCGATGCGCCGCTGCGGATCGGGTCGTGACTGAGGACACCGCTGGTGAAGGTGAACGAGGCGCCATCGTTGGCAAATTCACGGCCGATCAGCAGCAGATTGACCTGGCCCATCAGCTTGTCTTGCAGACCGAGGGTGAAGCTCTGTTCGGTCATTTCCGCCAAGGGAGCGAAGGTCACGCTGCCGGCGGCGCAGATCAGGGCATCGAACTTGCCGGTCTTTTCAAACAGCGCACGAATCGAGGCGCTGTCGCTGATGTCGACCTGGAAATCGCCGCTGGTGCGGCCGATGCGAATGATCTCGTGACGTTCGGACAACTCCTTGTCAATCGCCGAACCTACCGTGCCGCTGGCGCCAATCAAAAGAATTTTCATCGTGGGGATTCCTCGGGTGTTTGAACGAGGTTTCAGTCTAGTGTGGTTTTTTCTGGAGATAAGCGTGCTAATAGGCAACCTTTGGTTTTCAATTGGAAACAATCCATGAGCGAAATGGACGACCTGGCCGCCTTCGCGGTGCTGATCGAGGCGGGCAGCTTCACCCTGGCGGCGCAACAACTGGGCTGCAGCAAAGGTCAGTTGTCCAAGCGCATCAGCCTGCTGGAGGCGCGTTTCGATGTGCTGTTGTTGCAGCGCACGACACGCCGTTTGAGCCTGACGGCGGCGGGCGCGGCGTTGCTGCCGCAAGCTCAGGCCCTGCTGATTCAGGTCGAGCGCGCACGGCAAGCGCTGGCGCGGCTCAAGGACGACATGGCAGGCCCGGTACGGCTCACCGTGCCGGTTTCGCTAGGGGAGACGTTCTTCGATGGCTTGCTGCTGGAGTTTTCCCGGCAGTACCCGCAGGTCCTGATCGAGCTGGAGCTGAATAACAGTTACCGCGATTTGGCCCGCGACGGCTTTGACTTGGCGATCCGCTCCGAAGTGGCCAACGACCAGCGCCTGGTTGCCCGACCGCTGTTGGCCTGGCATGAAATGACCTGTGCCAGCCCCGAGTACCTGCGACAGTTTGGCGAGCCGACCACGCCGCAGCAGTTGACGGGCCATCGTTGCCTGCTCAACAGCCATTACAGCGGCCGTGAAGAATGGCTCTACCACCAGCAGCACGAATTATCGCGGGTGCGGGTGTCCGGGCCTTTTGCCAGCAATCACTACAACCTGCTGAAAAAAGCTGCGTTGGCTCATGCCGGGATTGCGCGACTGCCGTCTTACCTGCTTCAGGCCGAGCTGGCTGACGGGCGTTTGCGCTGGCTGCTGCGCGATTATCAGACCCGCAGCATGCCGATGTACCTGGTGCATCCGTATCAGGGCGGATTACCCAAGCGCACCCAAGTGCTGGCGGACTATCTGATCGACTGGTTCAAGCGCAGCGGCGAGGCGCTGGACCGATTGTGAGCGCGCACAAAAAACGGCCCGAAGGCCGTTTCATGTATCGCGTTTTGCTTAGCCGCCCAAGTACGCTTCGCGCACTTTGGGATCGGTCAGCAAGGCTTCACCGGTGCCTTGCATCACCACCCGGCCGTTCTCCAGAACGTAGGCACGGTCGGCGATTTTCAGCGCCTGGTTGGCGTTCTGTTCGACCAGGAACACCGTCACACCGTCCTTGCGCAGTTGTTCGATGATATCGAAGATCTGCTGGATGATGATCGGTGCCAGGCCCAGCGACGGCTCGTCTAGCAACAGCAGCTTGGGTTTGCTCATCAGCGCCCGGCCGATGGCGAGCATTTGCTGCTCACCGCCCGACATGGTGCCGCCGCGCTGTGCGAAGCGTTCCTTCAGTCGTGGGAAAAGCCCCAGGACCTTGTCCATCTGCTCTTGGTAATCGCCCTTGTCGGTGAAGAACCCGCCCATGGCCAGGTTTTCTTCCACGGTCAGGCGTGAGAACACCCGACGACCTTCTGGCACTACGGCAATGCTCTTGCGCATGATCTGCGCCGAGGTCTGGCCGACCAGTTCCTCACCCATGTAGCGAATGCTGCCGCTGTGTGCCTGCGGCGAACCGCAGAGGGTCATCAACAAGGTCGACTTGCCGGCGCCGTTAGCCCCGATCAGGGTGACGATTTCGCCCTGGCGGATTTCCACGTTGACGCTGTGCAGGGCTTGGATCTTGCCATAGAAGGTGGAAACGTTTTCGAACTGCAGCATTTACGCTTCCCCCAGGTAGGCTTTGATCACTTCAGGATTGTCACGGATCTGTTCCGGCGTGCCATCGGCCAGCGGTGTGCCTTGGTTGATCACGACGATGTGGTCGGAAATGCTCATGACCAGTTTCATGTCGTGTTCGATCAGCAGCACGGTGACGTTGTGCTCTTCACGCAGGACGCTGATCAGCGCCTTGAGGTCTTCGGTTTCCTTGGGGTTGAGGCCGGCAGCCGGTTCGTCGAGCATGAGGATCCGCGGGCGGGTCATCATGCAGCGGGCGATTTCCAGGCGCCGTTGCTGACCATAGGCCAGGGTTCCGGCGGTACGGTTGGCGAACTCCTTGAGGTTGACTTTTTCCAGCCAGTACTCGGCAAACTCCATGGCCTCGCGTTCACTTTTGCGGAACGCCGGGGTCTTGAACAAGCCGGACAGGAAGTTGGTGTTCAGGTGACGGTGCTGGGCGATCAACAGGTTCTCGACCGCCGTCATGTCCTTGAACAGCCGCACGTTCTGGAAAGTACGTACCACGCCTTTAAGGGCGATCTTGTGGCCGGGCAGGCCTTGGATCGGCTCGCCGTCCAGCAGGATGCTACCGCCGCTCGGTTTGTAGAAACCGGTCAGGCAGTTGAACACGGTGGTCTTGCCCGCGCCGTTGGGGCCGATCAAGGCCACTACCTGTTTTTCCTTGACGGTCAGGGCAACGCCATTGACCGCCAGCAAGCCGCCGAAGCGCATGCTCAGATTTTCGACTTTCAGGATCTCACGGCTCATTTTCGCAGCTCCATGTGAGGACGTTGCATGGGCAGCAGGCCTTGAGGACGCCAGATCATCATCAGCACCATGAGGGCGCCGAACATCAACATGCGGTACTCACTGAACTCACGCATCATTTCTGGCAACAGGATCATCACCACTGCGGCGAGAATTACGCCCAGCTGCGAGCCCATGCCACCCAATACCACGATGGCGAGAATGATTGCCGACTCGATGAAGGTGAAGGACTCGGGTGTCACCAGGCCCTGACGGGCGGCGAAGAAGCTACCGGCAAAACCGGCGAAGCTGGCACCCAGGGTGAAGGCCGACAACTTGATCACGGTTGGGTTGAGACCCAGCGCACGGCAGGCGATTTCGTCTTCACGCAGCGCTTCCCAGGCACGGCCGATCGGCATGCGCAGCAGGCGGTTGATCACGAACAGCGCACCGAGGGCCAGCAACAGGGCAACCAGGTAGAGGAAGATCACCTTGTTGATCGAGTTGTACTGCAGGCCGAAATACTCATGGAAGGTCTGCATCCCTTCTGCGGCCTTGCGCTCGAAGGTCAGGCCGAAGAACGTCGGTTTCTCGATGTTGCTGATACCGTTTGGCCCACCGGTGAGGTCGGTCAGGTTACGCAGGAACAGACGGATGATTTCACCGAAGCCCAGGGTCACGATCGCCAGGTAGTCACCGCGTAGACGCAGCACCGGGAAGCCCAGCAGGAAGCCGAAAGTGGCCGCCATCAGGCCGGCGATCGGCAGGCAGATCCAGAAGCTCAGGCCGTAGTAATGCGAGAGCATCGCATAACTGTAGGCGCCGACGGCGTAGAAGCCGACGTAGCCCAGGTCGAGCAGACCAGCCAGGCCCACCACGATGTTCAGGCCGAGGCCGAGCATTACGTAGATCAGGATCAGGGTGGCGATATCCACCGCGCCGCGCGAGCCGAAGAACGGCCAGACCAGGGCGCCGACGATCAGCGCCAGGATGATCCAGCGTTGGGTGCCAGGCAGGGTCAGGAAGTTGCTGGCCTTGGCCGGGATCAATGGCATGCGTGGCGAGGATTTCCACGCGGCATCGATCTGGTGGCTGAACAGCACCCGCAGGAACATCAGGACCGAGCACAGGGCAATGGTCGCGAGGATGGCCGGGCTGGTGTTGTGGACTTCCAGGTTGATACCGACGATGGTCAGTTTCAGACCCAGCACCGGGTAGGCCACGGCCCACACCAGCAAGGCGCTGAACAGCGCCGATTTAAGATTCCTAGTCATACTTTCTCAACCTCCGGACGGCCCAGAATGCCGGTCGGACGGAACAACAGCACCAGAACCAACAAGCCGAATGCCACGACGTCCTTGTATTGGTCGCCAAAGATATCGGCACCGAATGCCTCAGCCACACCCAGCACCAGACCGCCCAGCATGGCGCCCGGAATACTGCCGATGCCGCCCAATACTGCGGCGGTGAAGGCTTTGAGCCCGACCAGGAAGCCGGCGTTCGGGTTGATCACGCCGTATTGCATGCTCAGCAGTACGGCCGCGATGGCCGCCAGCGCAGCACCGATGACGAAGGTCAGGGCGATGATGTTGTTGGTGTTGATACCCAGCAGGTTGGCCATCTTGATGTCTTCGGCGCAGGCGCGGCAGGCGCGGCCGAGGCGAGAACGGGAGATGAACATGGTCAGGCCGAACATGGCCACCAGAGTCACCACGAACACCACGATCTGCATGTAGGAAATCAGGACTTCCGATGCACCGCCTGGCCCGAAGGAGAAGTTGCCCGGGATCAGGTTGGGGATCGATTTATCCTTGGAGTCTTGTGACAGCAGAACGGTGTTCTGCAGGAAGATCGACATGCCGATAGCGGAAATCAGCGGAATCAGGCGGTTGCTGCCCCGTAGCGGGCGGTAGGCAATCCGTTCAATGCTGTATCCGTAGGCACTGGTAACGACGATGCTCGCGATGAAAGCTGCGGTCATCAACAGCGGGACACTGTCGAGTCCCATCATGGCCAGTCCGGCGATGGCGATGAACGCCACATAGGAACCGATCATGTAGACCTCGCCGTGGGCGAAGTTAATCATTCCAATGATGCCGTAAACCATCGTATAGCCGATGGCGATCAGGGCATACGTGCTGCCAACGGTCAGGCCGTTAACCAGCTGTTGGAAAAAGTGATAGATCTCAGGCATTACAGCGCTCCTAAAAACCTGATACGCATTTCACTGGTGGAGTCATTATCCCGCCCGAGCCCCGTGGATCTGCATCCACCTCGAATTCGAACATTGCCAGCGAACCGCTGATGACGGTTTTGAGATTTTCAGGTGGGGAGGCTAGCGGATCACGCCAGCGCGGCCCAATACGTTCGTAAAATAAAGCCCACGGCACGCCGTGGGCTTTATTGGCAGTCAGTCAGGCAAGGCCTTACTGAGGCGAAGCTTCGGTTTTAGGTTTGCCGAAGTGCCACTCGTAAACCACGAACTTGAAGTCTTTCAGGTCGCCCTTGGCATCGAAGCTGAGGTCGCCAGTCGGGGTTTTGAAAGTGCCGGCGTGGATGGCTTCAGCCACTTTGGCCGGGTCTTCGCTCTTGGCAGCAGTGATACCGCCGGCGATGACTTCAACGGCCGAGTAGGCCGGGAACACGAACGGACCGCTTGGGTCTTCTTTCTTGGCCTTGAACGCGTCCACCAGGGCAACGTTGGTCGGATCCTGGTCGAAGGATTTCGGCAGGGTTACCAGCAGGCCTTCGGAAGCGTCCTTGGCGATTTGCGAGATCGAGTCGTTACCCACGCCTTCCGGACCCATGAACTTGGCTTTCAGGCCTTTTTCCTGAGATTGACGCAGGATCAAGCCCAGTTCCGGGTGGTAGCCGCCGTAGTAAACGAAATCGACGTTGGCTTGCTTGAGCTTGGCGATCATCGAGGAGAAGTCTTTGTCGCCGGCGTTGATACCTTCGAACACGGCAACCTTGACGCCTTTGCCTTCCAGGGTTTTCTTCACCGCGGTAGCGATACCTTCACCGTATTGCTGCTTGTCGTGCAGGACAGCAACGACTTTCGGCTTCACGTGATCGGCGATGTAGTTACCAGCGGCAGGGCCCTGGGCGCTGTCCAGACCGATGGTACGGAAGATCATTTTGTAACCACGGGCGGTGATGTCCGGGCTGGTGGCTGCCGGGGTGATCATGATCACGCCTTCGTCTTCGTAGATGTCCGAAGCCGGTTGGGTGGAGCTGGAGCACAGGTGGCCAACGACGAACTTCACGCCGTCGTTGACGACTTTGTTGGCAACAGCCACGGCTTGTTTAGGATCACAGGCGTCATCGTATTCTACGGCTTCAAGTTTCTTACCGTCGACGCCGCCTTTGGCGTTGATTTGTTCGATGGCCATTTTCGCGCCACTGAACTGCATGTCGCCGTACTGGGCTACAGGTCCGGTTTTAGGGCCGGCAATGCCGATCTTGATGGTGTCAGCTGCGAACGAATGGCTGGCAACCCCGGCCAGAACCATAGCGGCAAACAGTTTGGAAATCTGCTTAGTAGCCTTATTCATAGTGCTCCACTCTTACTGTTGTAATTTTTATAGTCCTGGCGGCCTGAGGCGCAGAACCGATCGATGACGTAAGTCTCTGACGGAAATGCCCCTGGCAACTGTACCGGTACAGTGTAGAGCGCCGGTTGTTCGCTTGAAAAGCTGGCTGCTGGGGACAAAACCTGATGGTGTCGCTTTATTGAAAGAAAAGTATAGAAACGCGGCATGGCTTTTGAGGGCTTATAGCTGGTTCAGCGGCTTTATGGGGCTTTCCCGCACTTTTCGTTCGATGACGCAATTACATCCGGGTTTTTCTGCTGGACCACCGACGTTATGATTGCGCCGATTTCTTTTCCGGACAGGACCCATGACTGAAGAACCTAGCACCCTCTATGCCAAGCTGCTTGGCGAAACCGCATCCATTACCTGGAAAGAACTCGAACCGTTCTTTGCCAAGGGTGCCCTATTGTGGGTCGATCCGGCTCTGGATTTGATTGCTGCCGCTGAGGCAGTTGCGCAGGACGAAGGCGAGAAAGTGGCTGCCTGGTTGGCTGCCGACAAACTCGCGAAGCTGTCTGAAACGCGGGCGTTGGATCTTTTCGAGCGCGATCCGCAGCTCTGGGCGGTGGTGGTTTCACCCTGGATTCTGATCCAGGAAAGGGCGCAGGCTTGATTGAATGCACCAAACTTGTGCGTCGCAGTCGCGCTGAAAAGTGTGTAGCCCCGTAGCGTGATGGCACGGTGCCGTAGAGAAAGGCCACAGCCAGGTCTGCTTGACGGTGACGTTCGCGTAATGGGAACAGTTGATGGAGCAGCCGTAGGGTTACTCGATTGTTTCCGATTGTAATTGGCTGACCTTTCCCAAGCCTCGGCAAATCGGCGACTATTTGTGCGATCCCGAATTTGACAGAGGCATTCATATGGCTGTGTTACCTGCACTTGCGTTCGCCGGCATCGGCCTGATGGGCTTGCCGATGTGCCGTCGCCTGTTGGCGGCGGGTTATTCATTGACGGTGTGGAATCGCAACCCGGAAAAATGTGCGCCCCTGGTCAAGGCCGGAGCTCGCCAGGTCGCGACACCGGCCGAGCTGTGTGACCACGCCGACCTGGTGCTGCTCTGCCTGGCCAACACCGAGGTCGTGCGCGAGGTGGTATTTGGTCCTGCCGGTGTGGCCAGTGGCGCAAGGAACGGTCAGTTGCTGGTGGACTTCTCCAGCCTGGAACCAACGGCCACTCGCGAAATGGCCACGCAACTGGCCAGCCAATGCGCGATGGATTGGCTTGATGCACCGGTGTCCGGTGGCGTGGCCGGTGCTGAAGCGGGCAGCCTGGCGATCATGGTGGGCGGTCAGGCCGCCGATCTGCAGCGCGTGCGCCCGATCCTGCTGAACCTGGGTCAACGGGTCACGCATATGGGCGCGGTGGGGGCTGGGCAGGTGACCAAGGCCTGCAATCAAATGATTGTGGCGTGCAATGCCCTGGTTATCGCCGAGGTGGTAGCACTGGCAGAGCGCTCGGGTGTCGACGCCAGCTTGCTGGCAGAGGCCCTGAGCGGAGGTTTTGCTGATTCAAAACCCCTGCAGATTCTGGCGCCACAAATGGCCGAGAGTCGCTTCGAACCGGTGAAATGGCATGTGCGTACGCTGCTCAAGGACCTTGATGGCGCGGTGAAATTTTCCCGGGAGCAGGGGGCGGCGACGCCGCTCAGTGGGTTGGCTGCGCAACTGATGCGTTTGCACGGTGGTCAGGGCTTTCTGGAAAAGGATCCCGCTACATTGATTCAGCTGTACCGCGAACCAGACGCAAAGGGCTGATGCGTTGATTGACCTGATCGAGGATCGGCCGCAACTCCGCCAGGGGCACCGGGCAACTCAGTAAATAGCCCTGAATGTAGTCACAGCCCAGGCGTTCGAGGAAACGGTATTGTTCGAGCGTCTCGACGCCTTCGGTGACCACCTGTAGGTGCAGGGTGTGGGCCATGACGATGATCGCCTGCACGATCTCCATGTCCTGCGGTGAGTTGGGGATGTCCTGGATAAACGACCGATCGATCTTCAGCGTATTCAACGGCAGTCGCTTGAGGTACGCGAGCGAGGAATAGCCGGTGCCGAAATCATCGATGGACAGCGATACCCCGAGCTCGCGGATCTGGTGCAATAACTCCAGCGTTTCGGCGATGTTGCCCATCAGCGCATTCTCGGTGACTTCCAGCTCCAGTCGCTGTGCGGCAACGCCAGCAGACTGCAGCGCGGCCTTGATTTGCCCGGCCAGCTCCGGTCGGCTGAGGTTGAGCGGCGAGCAGTTGACGGCGATCTTCAGCGAGTCACAGCCTGGCCCGGATAAGTGCTTGAGGTCCTCGCAGGCCTTGCGTAACACCCAGTGGTCGAGTTCGGCGATCAGGCCATTGGCTTCGGCGATAGCGAGGAAGCGTTCAGGCGTCAGTAGGCCGTGAGTCGGGTGCTGCCAGCGAATCAATGCTTCAAGCTTGGTGACCTGACCAGTCGCCAGGTCGTAAATGGGCTGGTAGTACAGCAGCAGACCCTGGTCCTGACGCAGGGCATTGCGCAGTTCCTCCTCTAACTGCAGGGCGGTCGTTGCCTTGGTCTTCAGGGCTTCATTGAAAAAGCAAAAATCGTTGCGGCCGTTGGCCTTGGCTTGATAGAGGGCCAGGTCGGCATCTTTCAGCAGTTCTTCGCACGTGAGGCCATCGTCCGGGTACAGGCTGATCCCGATGCTGGTGGTCATGACCATGCTGCGGCCGGCCAGTGCGACGGGCTCTTTCATTCTGGCCAGGATGCGCAGCGCCACATGTCGGGCTTCGTCCTGCTCCTGCAAGTTGAGCAGCACGCAGAATTCATCACCGCCAAACCGCGCGACCAGATCGGCATGACTGCGTATCGAGCTTTTGAGATGTCCGGCGAGGATCTTCAACAAGTCGTCGCCAGCATCGTGGCCGAGGCTGTCGTTGATCCGTTTGAAATGATCGATGTCCAGGAACATGATCGCCAGCTTGCCGCCGTGGGCGCTTTTTTCGACGATTTTCTCCGCGAACAGCTGATTGAAACCGCGCCGGTTCAGCAGGTTGGTCAGGCTGTCGTAATGCGCGGCTTGTTGCAGTGACATCCGTGCCTGGTCGAGTTGGCCGAGCAGGGCCTGGACCCGTTGCAGGTCATGTTCCTTGAGCTGCAATTTCTTGTCGGCCAAGGCGGCGCTGATGGTGCTGCCGATCACCAGCAAGGCAATCACGGCAATGGTCATGCCCAATTGCAGTTGGTTGTCGTCCGAGGCCGGTTGGACGGGCATGCTCTCGGGTAATACCAGCGTCATTGCCCACATGCCAGTGAAGTGCATGCTGACAATGGCGGCGCCCAGTATCAGGCTGGTGAGGTATTTGAGCGTCTGATGGAGGACACCGCTGCCATCGCGCAGCAGGTGCCAGAGCAGCAAGGCGATGCCGCTGGCAACAATGGCGATCACAATCGACAGGGCTAACAGCCAAGGCTCGAAGTATTGGCTGGCGTCGGAATGCATGGCAGCCATGCCCACGTAATGCATGGTGGCGATGCCCAGGCCGACACCGATCGAGGCTAGCCCATAGCGCCATGGGCCGAGCCGTGCAGCACTCAGGGTATTCATGGCCAGAACGCCGGCAATCAGGGCGATCAGCAGCGAAAGCAGGGTGATGGGGAGGTCATAGTGGAGGTTGATCGGGGCGAGGAAGGCCAGCATGCCGATGAAGTGCATGGCCCAGATTCCACCGGCCAGGCACCCGGCCCCCGCCCAACGCCAGTGCCGCCTTGAGGCTGGATGTTCGGCGTGACTGACCCGCTCGGCCATGTCGAGCGTTGCGAAGCTGGCTGCGCAGGCAACCAGATAGGCCAGCAGTACCAGCGTTGTGCTGTAGCTGCAGTCGAGTACGACATAACCGCTGCTCTGCGGCAGCTCGCTGGTAAAGCGCAGCCAATCCATAGCATCCCTCGTCTTTACGCCGCCTGGGTGCCGGCCAATGGCTTGAGTATAGAGACCGTGCACAGCCTGCACTGGATAGTGGCGCATTGCCTCTTAATATTTTTGAATTGATTTTATTGCGATTGGAAATAAGGCAGGCGACTTGCTCGAGTACTTGCCATAGGCCCCTATCACCCTGGCGAATAATGACAGACAGCCGTCTCGGGCCTGACTAGATTGCGGATTCCGGGCTCGTATGCGCGTGGTGGCGGAGCCCTCATAACAATAAATAGACGAGACGGACCCCATGCAGAACTCGACCCAAGCGGCGAATGCCTGGCGCATTCTGTTCCTGCTGTTCCTGGCCAATCTGTTCAACTTCTTCGATCGCACGATACCGGCCATCATTATTGAACCGATCCGCATGGAGTGGCACCTCAGCGACTTCCAGTTGGGGATCATTGGCACGGCGTTCACCCTGGTGTATGCGATCGCCGGCCTGCCGCTGGGGCGGATGGCCGACACGGGTTCGCGCAGCAAACTGATGGGCTGGGGGCTGGCGGTATGGAGTGGTCTGACGGCGGTTAACGGGCTGGTGGGCAGTTTCTGGAGTTTCCTGATCGTGCGCATGGGCGTGGGCATTGGTGAAGCGAGCTACGCACCGGCCGCCAACTCGCTGATTGGCGATCTATTTCCCGCCCATCGCCGGGCGCGGGCCATGGGCATCTTCATGCTTGGACTGCCCTTGGGGTTACTGCTCGCATTCTTCACCATTGGCGCGATGGTCAAGGCCTTTGACAGCTGGCGGGCACCGTTTTTCATTGCGGCGGTACCGGGGCTGATCCTTGCGGTGTTCATGTTTTTCATCAAGGAACCCAAGCGTGGCGCGGCGGAAACCGTAGCGGTCTCCCAAGAGCGTGTGGACCGGCCGATCCGGCGGGTACTGGCGATCCCGACTTTCCTGTGGCTGGTGATGGCGGGGCTGTGCTTTAACTTCGCCACTTACGCCTGCAACTCCTTCCTCGTGCCAATGTTGCAGCGCTATTTCGGCTTACCGCTGCAGGAGGCGGCGGTGGCCACTGGGGTCATCGTCGGGGTGACAGGCTTGTTCGGTCTGACGCTGGGCGGTTGGGTGGCCGACAAGATCCACCAGCGAATTGCCAATGGCCGGCTGTTGTTTGCCGCCTTCAGTCTGATCATTTCGACCCTGTGCACCGCTTGGGCGCTGCATGCCGGGCGGATCGAAATTGGAGTGTTCGTAGGGGTGTTCAGTCTGGGCTGGTTGTTTGCCTATAACTTCTACACCTGCGTCTACACCGCCATCCAGGATGTGGTTGAGCCGCGTTTGCGGGCCACGGCGATGGCGTTGTTCTTTGCCGGTCTGTATTTGTTGGGCGGGGGATTGGGGCCGGTGGTCGTGGGCGGGCTATCGGATCACTTTGCCAAGAGTGCAATGCTGGCGGCGGGGGCTGAGCAAATGACCGAGGCGTTCAAGGCGGTCGGCTTGCACGATGCGATGTACCTGATTCCGGTGGCGTTGCTGCTGACCACGGTGTTCCTGTTCCTGGCTGCGCGCTGTTTTGTGCGTGATGCCAAGCGGATGAAGGAGGGGTTGGTGCCGGTGGCGGAGCCAGGTGTAGCTGTGGCGACCGCATGAGCCCTGGCGGCCGGACGCTGCTGCGTGATGATGCTCATTTTTTTGGCTGGATCTTGTGGGGGCGGGCTTGCCCGCGATGAAAGCACTGCGTTATTTCAGGTAACGCGCGTTATCGTTCATCGCGGTCAAGCCCGCCCCCACAGACTGTTAGCCGACTCTCACAGACCGTTAGCCGGCGACCAGCACCCGAATCGCTTCCAGGCGCAGTGCCGCTTTTTCGAGCATGGCGAGCCCTTGCTCGCGCTGACGACGCAGGGCTACCAGTTCGCTGTCGCGTACGGTCGGGTTGACGGCCTGCAGGGCTGTCAGGCGCGCCAATTCTTCGTCAGTATCGGCGGCCAGGCGGCGTTGTGCCTCGGCGACACGTTCGGCGTGACGCGGGGTGATCTTCGCTTCGCCTGCGTTGATTCGCGGGGTCAGTTGATCGCGCTGGGCCTGGATGAACTTGTTGGCGCTGGCACGTGGCACGCTTTCGAGTTGATCGTTCAGGGTCTCGAAGGAAACCCGGCCCGATAGGTCGTTACCGTTGGTGTCCAGCAGGCAGCGCAAGGCCGCCGGTGGCAGGTAGCGACCTAGTTGCAGCGAGCGCGGTGCAACCACTTCACTGACGTAGAGCAGCTCCAGCAATACGGTCCCAGGCTTGAGCGCCTTGTTCTTGATCAGCGCGACGGCGGTGTTGCCCATCGAGCCTGACAGCACCAGGTCCATACCGCCCTGGACCATCGGATGCTCCCAGGTGATGAACTGCATGTCTTCGCGAGACAGTGCCTGGTTGCGGTCATAAGTGATGGTCACGCCTTCGTCATCGCCCAGGGGGAAGCTGGCGTCGAGCATTTTTTCACTCGGCTTGAGGATCAGGGCGTTTTCCGAGTGGTCTTCGCTGTCGATGCCAAAGGCGTCGAACAGGGTTTCCATGTAGATCGGCAGGGCGAATTGATCGTCCTGCTCGAGGATCGCTTCCACCAGCGCATCACCTTCGCCGGCACCGCCGGAGTTGAGCTCCAGCAGGCGATCACGGCCGCTGTGCAGCTCGGCTTCCAGCGCTTCGCGGGTGCCACGGGCTTCGTCGATCAGCGCTTGCCACTCGCCGTCGTCGGCTTCTTCGAGCAGCGGTAGCAGGCGCGGGCCGAACTGGTGCTGCAGGGCGTTGCCGGTCGGGCAGGTGTTGAGGAAAGCGTTCAGCGCTTCGTGGTACCACTGGAACAGACGCTCTTGCGGGCTGGTTTCCAGGTACGGCACGTGCAGCTCGATGGTGTGCTTCTGGCCGATCCGGTCGAGACGGCCGATTCGCTGTTCCAGCAGGTCCGGGTGCGACGGCAGGTCGAACAGCACCAGGTGATGAGCGAACTGGAAGTTGCGACCTTCACTGCCGATTTCCGAGCAGATCAGCACCTGGGCGCCGAATTCCTCGTCGGCAAAGTAGGCTGCCGCACGGTCACGCTCAAGGATGTTCATGCCTTCATGGAACACCGTGGCCGGGATCCCGGAACGTACGCGCAGGGCGTCTTCCAGGTCCATCGCAGTCTCGGCGTGGGCACAGATCACCAGGACCTTGGTGCGTTTGAGCATCTTCAGCTGATCGATCAGCCACTCGACGCGTGGGTCGAATTTCCACCAGCGTTCTTCTTCACTGGCGTCCGGCTGGGCCTGGAAGCTAACTTCCGGATACAGCTCGGCGTGTTCGCCCAGCGGCAGCTCGAGGTATTCGTCCGGGCACGGCAGCGGATACGGGTGCAGTTTGCGCTCCGGGAAACCCTGAACCGCGGCGCGGGTGTTACGGAACAGCACGCGACCGGTGCCGTGACGATCGAGCAGCTCGCGCACCAGACGGGCGCTGGCTTCGACGTCGCCATCGTTGACCGCAGCCAGCAAAGCTTCGCCTTCGTTGCCGAGGAAACCGTGGATGGTCTTGTGCGCCGCTGGCGACAGACGACCCTGGTCCATCAGCTCCTGGACGGCTTCGGCGACCGGGCGATAGTTTTCGCTTTCGGCACGGAAGGCCTGCAGGTCATGGAAGCGATTCGGGTCCAATAGGCGCAGACGCGCGAAGTGGCTGTCCTGGCCCAGTTGTTCCGGGGTGGCGGTCAGCAGCAGCACGCCGGGAATGGTCTCTGCCAGTTGCTCGACGAGCGAATATTCCGGGCTGACCTGGTCTTCGTGCCACACCAGGTGGTGCGCTTCGTCCACCACCATCAGGTCCCAGCCGGCTGCAAACAGCGCATCCTGGGCCTTCTCGTCGTCCACCAGCCACTCCAGCGCGACGAGGGCGAGCTGGGTGTCTTCAAACGGGTTGCTGGCATCGCTTTCGATGAAGCGTTCTTCGTCGAACAGCGCGACCTGCAGG
This sequence comes from Pseudomonas sp. Pse1, assembly GCF_024519635.1. Classification (NCBI taxonomy): domain Bacteria; kingdom Pseudomonadati; phylum Pseudomonadota; class Gammaproteobacteria; order Pseudomonadales; family Pseudomonadaceae; genus Pseudomonas; species Pseudomonas sp. Pse1. The sequence goes on along the minus strand of NZ_JALJRO010000014.1, from coordinate 101,760 downwards.
TTGAAGCGCCGGCGCATCTCCACCAGCCACTGGTGCTGGAGGTTTTCCGGAACCAGGATCAGCACGCGGCTGGCGCGACCGGACAGCAATTGGCGATGGATCACCAGGCCGGCTTCGATGGTTTTACCCAGGCCCACTTCGTCCGCCAGCAGAACCCGCGGGGCGATTCGGTCAGCCACTTCACGGGCAATGTGCAACTGGTGGGCGATCGGTTGTGCACGGACGCCACCCAGACCCCACAGGGACGACTGCAACTGGCGGCTGGTATGTTCCAGGGTGTGGTAGCGCAGGGCGAACCAGGCCAGTGGGTCGATCTGGCCGGCGAACAGACGGTCGCTGGCCAAGCGGAACTGGATAAAGTTCGACAGCTGGGTTTCCGGCAGGGTGACAGGCTCGTTCTGGGCGTTAAGCCCGTGATAGACCAGTAGTCCGTCGACATCGTCGACTTCGCGCACGGTCATCTTCCAGCCTTCGAAGTGGGTGATGGTGTCACCCGGCGAGAACCGCACGCGGGTCAGGGGCGCACTTCGTAGCGCATACTGGCGGGTGTCGCCAGTGGCCGGGTAGAGCACGGTCAGCAAGCGACCGTCCTGTGCCAGAACGGTGCCTAAACCTAGCTCCGCTTCGCTGTCACTGATCCAGCGTTGCCCCGGTTGATACTGCTGCGCCATGCTGCCTGACTCCCGCCTTGAAAAAGCCGACTATCTTAACGGATCGCTGCCTTCAGAGCCAAAGGACTCTCATAAAAACTACTAGTCTTACGGTAGCGCATCACGTCGAATGGGGCGTTTGAGTGTCAACTCGGTCACAAGTTTGCGACCGATGGCTCAAGTCGCTGGTCGACCCGCCGACAGCTTGCCGACAGGAGACCCATTATGCTGCCACCGATGCTGCCCTTGAGTGCCGTGCCAATCACCTCCCAGCAGGATCCGGTTCGCCCGCGCCCGGACATGCCGCCGGTGGTGCCGGTGCAGCCGAGTTCCAGTGAAAGCACGATTGACCTGCAAAAGCGCGATCCCGAAGAAGCCGCCATGGCGTTGCGTGATGAGCAGCGTCGTCGACAGGAACAGGACAAGCGCCGGCGTGAAGCCGACGGCGACCCCGAAGCGTACCTGGCAATCCCGGGTGATGAACTGAATGCCGATCACACGGTGCCGGTGGCGCCGCTCATGGATGAGCAGCCTCGCCAGGGGTTGTGGGTGGATATAGAAGTCTGAGCCTTCCACAGGATTTGTCATGCTCACGGCTGCCTCGCAGGCTGGTTATTGCCAGCCGCAGACCGCATTATTGGCAAATCCCTGGCGGGCAGGGTGACAATAGTCGCTGTGCCGCGCCCGTATTGAATCTGGAAGAAGCCAACTGCGCCATGAGCCAAGACGACAAGCTGATCGACCTCAATGCCGAGCGCGCCAAGCGCGTGCATGACCTTAATGAAAAACGCCTGAACGAAGTGCGCCAGGCATTCGAGCAGGCCATGCCCTTGGGCAAGGCGAAGAAAAAGCCGAAAAATAAACCGAAGAAGCGTTGAACCCCCGCATTTGTTGATATACGTCAGTTATTTCCCTTCCTTTACGCCCTGTCTTGGGCGCTATTGATCCCGGTCAATTTTCTCCTGCGTCCGATTGGTTAACTTAGGCCCATCGCAACGAAGCAAGCACAGGAGGCCAGTCATGTTTTTCGACAATGTGGTGATCGCCGGAGTGCTGACTGTCAGCCTCATGATTCTGTTTTTCGCTGGGTTTGGATTCTTTATCTGGAGAGACTCGCACAAGCGCAAGTAGTCACAGGTCTTTCCGGAAACACGAGCACGCAAGGCATTTTGGGCAACTTCGGTTGCCCTTTTTTTGCCTGCGATTCGAGATTGGCAATAACCGAGCATAAAAAAAGGCGCGACCTGCGATGAGGGCGCGCCTTTTTTATTCGGCGGGGAATCAGCTGCCCAGTGCCTTCGACGCCAGCCAGAACAGGCCGGCCGACAAGGCCACGGTCGCTGGCAGGGTCAGGACCCAGGCCATCAGGATGGTTTTCACTGTGCCGCCTTGCAGGCCGCTCTTGTTGGCGACCATGGTCCCGGCAACACCCGAGGACAATACGTGAGTGGTCGATACCGGCAGGCTGAATACGTTGGCCAGGCCGATCATGCTCGCGGCGGTGATCTGTGCCGACATGCCCTGGGCGTAGGTCATGCCTTGTTTGCCGATCTTCTCGCCGATGGTCAGAACCACACGCTTCCAGCCCACCATGGTGCCCAGGCCAAGTGCCAGGGCAACCGCCAGGATTACCCAGAACGGTGCGTATTCGGTGGTGGCAGTCAGGTCTTTGCGCAGCTTGTCGAGGTCGGCCTTTTCACGGGCGTCCAGGCCAGGCAGCTTGCCGACTTTCTTCGCGGTGTCATCCAGGCAGAGCAGGTAGCGACGGACTTCGATGCGGCTTTCATGGGGCAGCGAATGGTAGTCGGCAACCCCTTTGAGGGTGCTCAGCAGCGCGGCGATGGTTGGTTCAGTCTGTTGCGGGTTGCAACGGAACTTCTCCGGCAGGTCGTCCTTCACGCCTTTACCCAGCGCCAGGAACTCACCCAAGGTGGCCTCGTTGCGCTGGTAGAACTGGTTCAAATGCAAGGTTGCATCACGAGTTCGTTCGATCTGGTAGGTGGTGCTGTTCAGGTCGAGTACGAACTGCGCCGGCACGATACCGATCAGCACCAGCATGATCAGGCCGATGCCCTTCTGGCCGTCGTTGGAACCGTGGACGAAGCTCACGGCCATTGCCGAGATCACCAGAACCAGGCGGTTCCAGAACGGTGGGTGCTTCTTGTCGTCGATCTTGCGGCGCTGGTCCGGGGTCTTGTGCATCTTGGACAGTGGGCGCCACCATTTCAGGCCAAGCAGCACCAGCGCGGCAACGGCGAAGCCGGCCATTGGCGAGACCACCAGCGAGGCGCCGATGTCCACCGCCTTCTGCCAGTTGACCCCGTCAACCAGTGGAATGTCGTTGATCAGGGCGTTCGCCAGGCCCACACCCAGGATCGAGCCGATCAGGGTATGGGAGCTGGAAGCCGGGATACCGAAGTACCAGGTCCCCAGGTTCCAGGTAATGGCCGCAGCCAGGAGCGAGAACACCATGGCCAGGCCGTGGCCGGTGTTTACGTTGATCAACAGTTCTACCGGCAGCAAGTGCACGATGGCATACGCCACGCCCACGCCGCCCAGCAACACGCCAAGGAAGTTGAATACACCGGAAAAGAACACCGCCAGGTGGGGCGGCATGGCTTTGGTGTAAATAACGGTGGCAACCGCGTTAGCGGTGTCATGAAAGCCGTTGATGAACTCGAAGGCGAGGACAAAGGCCAGGGCGAGCAAGAGGCTCACAAGCACCCAAGCATCCAGTCCGCTGAATAAATCGATCATGAAGGTTTTCTGACCCGGTCATAAGGGGGCGCGATTATGCCAGAAAAGATGGTTAATCGATGCACTCGGTTGTCGCCGATGTGGCGATTTGACCATTTAGTTTGTAACAAGACCCTAAGCCCGAGCGTTTGCGTAGGTGTTTCAACTGATTGATTTTACTGGTATTTATCTTGTGTCGAGGAAATGCAGCGGCCTCGCAGACCTGCGATCAAAGCTGTATGAAATTTCTGAAATGAGCGCTGGAAAAGCCCTATTAGCCCATTACCGTCAGCCACGGCAAAGCTCGCCCGCACCCCGGGTATTGGCATGAGGTCACGCGTAACATTGCGTGTTCCAGGCAGCAGCAAACCCAGGTCGCGACGCTAGGGGGCGTCGGCCTTGAGTTCTTTTTCCATCTTCTGCAGTTCCTGGCTGAACGCCTGATCCTGAACCGTGGCGCGTTTTCGCCATGGCTTGCGCTCAGGTTCCGGCTGTGCGGCATAAGTGGTGACTTCGCCGCCGTAGACTTCCTTGTAACGTTGTTCCTGGCGCTCAAGTTCGGCGCGCAGTTCGTCTTTCGTCACGGTATTACCTAATTGAAATTGAATTGAACTCTGGTGAAACGCATAACTCGGGCTCTGTCGTATGCATGCACGCTCATGGCTGTCTTCCGAAGAAGCCGTGGTTTCATGAGAACGTCATGCTGACAGCATCCTGGTTACAGGCGGCCACAGCACCAGAGAAGAATCACCGATGTAGCATCAGTCTTCTTGTTTCCTGCAAGTGCTTGGGGCGGGCATTGGGGATGCGCGTCAAGCGCTTGCGGGTGAGTAACGGGTAGCGAAGTACCGCTTCACCGCAGAGTGATCACTTACCTGCAGTATAGGAAAGTGGAGGTATCACTGTAGGTATTATAGCGTCCAATCTGGTATTGACTATCACCCCCGTAAAGCAAAAATGTCCGAGGCTGTTAAAAATGGTGGTGCTTCGTAACGTTTCAAGTGCATGTACTTATCTGGCAGCAATAGAAGTTTGACGTCATTGTGCAGTCGCGTTTTTTGCACGGTTGTACTCGCTGGGGTTGGATTATAAAACAAGTGAGATCTGACGGATTGCGATTATCGGTTAATCGTTCGATAATCGCCCAAAGTCACTGTCCACGACTTGTGCACAAGATCGCGGGCAGCTTGTAATAGCCGATGAACTTCGGGGGACCCACCTGTAATGAACGATCAAATGCGTAACTCCTTTACCTCGGCAGCCCCCCCAATCGTTGCTTCGCCGGCCAAGCGGATCCAGGCGCTGACCGGTGATCCTGACTTCATGACCTCTCTGGCCCGCGGCCTGGCAGTGGTGCAAGCGTTTCAGGAGCGTAAGCGTCACCTGACCATCGCCCAGATCAGCCATCGCACGGAGATTCCGCGCGCGGCAGTGCGCCGCTGCCTGCATACGCTGATCAAATTGGGCTATGCCACCACCGACGGGCGCACCTATTCGCTGCTGCCCAAAGTGCTGACCCTCGGTCACGCCTACTTGTCGTCCACGCCATTGGCGGTCTCGGCGCAGCCCTATCTGGATCGCATGAGCGAGCAACTGCACGAGGCCTGCAACATGGCCACCCTGGAAGGTAACGACATTCTGTACATCGCCCGGTCGGCGACTACCCAGCGCCTGATTTCGGTCGACCTTTCCGTAGGTGGACGCCTGCCGGCCTATTGCACGTCCATGGGCCGCATCCTCCTGGCGGCGCTGGACGATGCTTCGTTGCGCGAGTACCTCGACAGCGCCGATCTGCAGGCCAAGACCAGCCGCACCCTGCATACGCCAGAAGCCTTACTTGAATGCCTGCAGGAAGTTCGCCAGCAGGGCTGGTGCGTCGTTGATCAGGAGCTTGAGCAGGGCCTGCGCTCTATTGCCGTTCCGGTGTACGACGCGTCGGGCCAGGTGCTTGCTGCACTGAACATCAGCACCCACGCCGGGCGCGTCAGTCGCAATGAACTGGAGCAGCGGTTTCTGCCGGGGTTGCTGAGTGCCAGCCGTGAGCTCAGCGCCCAGTTGTTCGCTTAACGTGTTCGATAAACGCACAGACTCGCGTTTGCTCGATTGACGCTCTTTCCCTCGCCTTATTAATGTCGCGGCAGCGTTTTCCGGTGTGTACGGCCCTCGCGGCCAGCACCGGTGGAGCACCCGATAATAATGAAGAGGCATCCCATCATGCGCCCGTCCCTGGCCTGTCGTTGTATCGCGCCCCGGAGCGCCTGACTCCGCAAATACCCCTTTGTTGAATGGCCTGGCCTGTGCCGGCCGGCGTTCGCCTGCGTTTTCAGTGTGGAATAAAAATAATGAATCAGCCTCAATCCTCTGTGGGTAACTGCCTTGACGTGCAGTCCTTCATCAATGCTCAGCCGATCTCGCGCTACCAGTGGCGCGTGGTCATCCTGTGTTTTCTGATTGTCTTCCTCGATGGCCTGGACACGGCGGCGATGGGTTTTATTGCCCCCGCTCTGTCTCAGGATTGGGGGATCGACCGTGCCAGCCTGGGGCCGGTGATGAGCGCCGCGCTGATTGGCATGGTCTTCGGCGCCCTGGGTTCCGGGCCGTTGGCTGACCGTTTCGGGCGCAAGGTGGTGTTGGTGGGGGCGGTCCTGTTGTTCGGCGCCTTCAGCCTGGCATCTGCCTATAGCACCAACGTCGAGCAACTGTTGGTGTTGCGCTTCCTCACCGGCCTTGGCCTGGGCGCCGGCATGCCCAACGCAACCACCTTGTTGTCGGAATACACCCCGGAGCGCAAGAAGTCGCTGCTGGTGACCAGCATGTTCTGTGGCTTCAACCTGGGCATGGCTGGCGGCGGATTTATCTCGGCCAAATTGATCCCGGCGTTCGGCTGGCACAGCCTGTTGCTGATCGGCGGCATCCTGCCGTTATTGCTGGTAGTGGTATTGGTGTTCTGGTTGCCGGAGTCGGCGCGTTACCTGGTGGTGCGCAATCGCGGCACCGACAGGGTGCGCAAGGCACTGACGCCGATTGACCCGGTGACCGTGAGCCAGGCGGCGAGCTTCAGTGTGCCCGAGCAAAAGAGCGTCAAGGCGCGCAACGTGTTCGCGGTGATTTTCTCCGGCACCTACAGCACCGGCACGCTGTTGCTGTGGCTGACGTACTTCATGGGGCTGGTGATTGTTTACCTGCTGACCAGTTGGCTGCCGACCCTGATGCGCGACAGTGGCGCGAGCATGGAGCAGGCTGCGTTCATTGGCGCGCTGTTTCAACTGGGCGGAGTGCTCAGCGCGGTCGCGGTGGGTTGGGCAATGGACCGGTACAACCCGCACAAGGTCATCGGCACCTTCTATCTATTGGCCGGGGTATTTGCCTACGCGGTAGGGCAGAGCCTGGGCAACATCACCTTGCTGGCGACCCTGGTGCTGGTCGCAGGGATGTGTGTGAACGGCGCGCAATCGGCCATGCCTTCGCTGGCGGCACGTTTTTACCCTACCCAGGGACGCGCAACGGGTGTTTCCTGGATGCTCGGAATCGGCCGCTTTGGCGCAATCCTCGGTGCCTGGATGGGGGCGACTCTGCTTGGCCTGGGCTGGAACTTCGAGCAGGTGCTGACGGCGCTGGTCATTCCTGCTGCGCTGGCCACCACGGCGGTGATTATCAAGGGGCTGGTCAGTCACGCAGACGCGACCTGAGTGCTTCGAACGGATCGTTAGGCTAACAACAATCTGTTCGATAAACGAACACTTAGTCGATTATCGGATTGTTTGACGATTTGGCGCGGCTTAATCTTCAGGCAATCCGGCGGCGCTGATCGCGCCATGTCCTCCACATCGGTTTACTAAGAATCGGGAGTCCAACCCCATGGCAGAAATCCTTTCGCTGCAAGCTGCAGTGAAGCAATTCGTGAATGACGGCGACACTATCGCCCTCGAAGGCTTCACTCATTTGATTCCGACCGCTGCGGGTCATGAAATCATCCGTCAGGGCAAAAAAGACCTGACTCTGGTGCGCATGACTCCCGACTTAGTCTACGACCAGTTGATCGGTGCCGGTTGCGCGCGCAAATTGATTTTCTCCTGGGGCGGCAACCCGGGCGTGGGCTCGCTGCATCGCCTGCGCGATGCGGTCGAGAAGCAGTGGCCGCATGCTTTGGAAATCGAAGAGCATAGCCACGCCGACCTGGCCAACGCCTACGTTGCCGGCGCCTCTGGCCTGCCGTTCGCGGTGCTGCGTGCTTACGCCGGTTCTGATCTGCCCAAGGTCAACCCGCTGATCAAGAGCGTGACCTGCCCGTTCACCGGTGAAGTGCTGGCGGCGGTGCCGTCGGTGCGTCCGGACGTGACCGTGATCCACGCGCAGAAGGCCGACCGCAAGGGCAACGTGCTGCTCTGGGGCATCCTTGGTGTGCAAAAGGAAGCGGCTTTGGCGGCCAAGCGTTGCATCGTCACGGTGGAAGAGATTGTCGACGACCTGAACGCACCGATGAACGCCTGCGTACTGCCAACCTGGGCCCTGACTGCGGTGTGCCATGTGCCTGGCGGCGCGCACCCGTCCTACGCCCACGGCTACACCGAGCGTGACAACCGTTTCTACCAGGCGTGGGACCCGATTGCCCGCGACCGTGAGACCTTCACCGCGTGGATCAACGAATACATCCACGGCACTGCCGATTTCAGTGAATTCCAGGCCAAGCTGGCTCGTGCTTCGGAGGCCAAATAATGACGTACTCCACCAATGAAATGATGACCGTTGCCGCCGCCCGCCGCCTGAAGAACGGTTCGGTGTGCTTTGTCGGCATCGGCTTGCCATCGAAAGCGGCCAACCTGGCGCGACTGACCTCTTCGCCAGACGTCGTACTGATTTACGAGTCGGGCCCGATCGGCGCCAAGCCAAGCGTCCTGCCGCTGTCCATCGGTGACGGCGAGTTGGCGGAAACCGCTGATACTGTGGTGCCGACTGGCGAGATCTTCCGCTATTGGCTGCAGGGCGGGCGCATCGACGTTGGTTTCCTCGGCGCCGCGCAGGTTGACCGTTTCGGCAACATCAACACCACAGTGGTCGGTGACTATCACCAGCCAAAAGTCCGTCTGCCAGGCGCGGGCGGGGCACCGGAGATCGCCGGTTCGGCGAAAAGCGTGCTGATCATTCTCAAGCAGTCGGCGCGCTCGTTTGTCGACAAGCTGGACTTCATTACCTCAGTCGGCCACGGCGAAGGCGGCGATTCGCGTAAACGCCTGGGGCTGCCAGGTGCCGGTCCGGTGGGGATCATCACCGACCTGTGCATCATGGAGCCGGAAGCCGGCACCCACGAGTTCGTGGTCACCGCACTGCACCCGGGCGTGACCCGCGAGCAAGTGGTTGCCGCTACGGGCTGGCCAGTGCGCTTCGCCGATCAGGTGGAGTTCACCGCCGAGCCGACCGAGGCAGAGCTGCTTGCCTTGCGCGATCTGGAAGCGCGCACCGCTGCCGCCCACGGCCAGGCACCGGGAGAAGCATGATGCGTGACGTTTATATCTGCGATGCAATTCGTACTCCGATCGGCCGCTTTGGCGGTGGCCTTTCGGCGGTGCGTGCCGACGATCTGGCGGCTGTGCCGATCAAGGCCCTGATCGAGCGCAACCCGGGCGTCGACTGGACTGCCGTGGACGAAGTGTTCCTCGGCTGCGCCAACCAGGCTGGCGAAGACAACCGTAACGTGGCACGCATGGCGCTGTTGTTGGCTGGTCTGCCGGAGAGCATTCCCGGGGTGACCCTCAACCGTCTGTGCGCTTCCGGCATGGATGCGATTGGCACGGCGTTCCGCGCCATTGCCAGCGGTGAAATGGAACTGGCGATTGCCGGCGGCGTCGAGTCGATGTCCCGTGCACCGTTCGTGATGGGTAAGGCCGACGCAGCGTTCTCGCGCAACATGAAGCTGGAAGACACCACCATTGGCTGGCGTTTCATCAACCCGTTGATGAAAGCCCAGTACGGGGTCGATGCGATGCCGCAGACCGCCGACAACGTCGCCGATGATTACGCGGTATCGCGCGCCGACCAGGACGCCTTTGCCCTGCGCAGCCAGCAACGTACTGCAGCGGCGCAAGCGGCTGGCTTCTTCGCCGAGGAAATTGTCCCGGTGCGCATCGCCCACAAAAAAGGCGAAAGCGTGGTGGAGCAGGACGAGCATCCGCGTGCCGACACCAGCCTGGAAACCCTGAGCAAACTCAAACCGGTCAACGGCCCGGACAAGACCGTCACCGCTGGCAACGCCTCGGGCGTTAACGACGGGGCTGCGGCATTGATCCTGGCCTCCGCCGAGGCGGTGAAGAAGCACGGTCTGACCGCTCGCGCGAAAGTGCTGGGCATGGCCAGCGCCGGCGTTGCTCCACGTGTCATGGGCATTGGCCCGGTGCCGGCAGTGCGCAAGCTGGTGGAACGCCTGGGTGTGTCGGTCAATGATTTCGACGTGATCGAACTCAACGAAGCCTTCGCCAGCCAGGGCCTCGCGGTGTTGCGCGAACTCGGCCTGGCGGACGACGCGCCACAGGTCAACCCTAACGGCGGCGCCATTGCCCTCGGGCACCCGCTGGGCATGAGTGGTGCACGTTTGGTGCTGACTGCCTTGCATCAACTGGAGAAAACCGGTGGCCGTAAGGGCCTGGCGACCATGTGTGTAGGTGTAGGCCAAGGCCTGGCACTGGCGATCGAAAGGGTTTAATCCACACCCTCCATCACCTGTAGGAGCGAGCCTGCTCGCGAAGAACGTCAACGATAACGCACGTTATCTGAGGCAACGCGGCGAATTCTTCGCGGGCAAGCCCGCTCCCACAGGGGGCCGCCTCCCACAGTGAGCAGCGTCGCCTACAGGTTTCTGCGGAACGGGACTGTTGCAAAGTGTGTCTAGACTCTCACTGTCCCCATCGAGTGAATAACCATGACATCAATCACCAGCCACTACACCGCTGAAGAGCGTGGCAAGAGGATCTTCGCAATTGTCGGGGCATCTTCCGGCAATCTCGTCGAATGGTTCGACTTCTATGTATACGCCTTCTGCGCGATCTACTTCGCCCCAGCCTTCTTTCCCTCCGACGATCCGACCGTGCAATTGGTCAACACCGCTGGTGTGTTTGCCGCCGGATTTCTGATGCGACCCATCGGTGGCTGGCTGTTCGGCCGGGTGGCCGACAAGCACGGGCGCAAGAATTCGATGATGATTTCGGTGCTGATGATGTGCGCCGGATCATTGCTGATTGCCTGCCTGCCGACCTACAAGGACATTGGCGTCTGGGCGCCGATCCTGCTGCTGGTGGCCCGCCTGTTCCAGGGCCTGTCGGTGGGTGGCGAGTACGGCACCACCGCGACCTACATGAGTGAAGTAGCACTCAAGGGCCAGCGCGGCTTCTTCGCCTCGTTCCAGTACGTGACGCTGATCGGCGGGCAACTGCTGGCAGTGTTGCTGGTGGTGATCCTGCAACAGTTCCTCTCCGAAGATGAACTGCGTGCCTGGGGTTGGAGGATTCCGTTTGTCGTCGGCGCGATAGCGGCGGTGATTTCGCTATTGCTGCGTCGTTCGTTGAAAGAAACCACCAGCAAGGAAATGCGTGAAGACAAAGACGCCGGCAGCATTCGTGCGCTGTTTCGTGATCACAAGGCGGCGTTCATTACCGTGCTGGGTTACACCGCCGGTGGCTCGTTGATTTTCTATACCTTCACTACTTACATGCAGAAGTACCTGGTGAACACCGCCGGGATGCACGCCAAGACGGCCAGTTACATCATGACCGGCGCGCTGTTTCTGTATATGTGCATGCAACCGTTCTTCGGCATGCTGGCCGACAAGATCGGGCGACGTAACTCGATGCTCTGGTTCGGTGCCCTCGGTACGCTGTGCACGGTGCCGATCCTGCTGAGCCTGAAATCGGTCACCAGTCCGTTCCTGGCCTTCGTGCTGATTACCCTGGCGCTGGCAATCGTGAGTTTTTACACCTCGATCAGCGGTCTGGTAAAAGCCGAGATGTTCCCGCCGCAGGTGCGCGCCCTGGGTGTCGGCCTGGCTTACGCGGTGGCCAACGCGGTATTCGGCGGTTCGGCGGAATATGTGGCGCTGAGCCTGAAATCGGTGGGGATGGAAAACTCCTTCTACTGGTACGTGACGGTGATGATGGCTGTCGCCTTCCTGTTCAGCTTGCGTTTGCCCAAGCAAGCGGCGTATCTGCATCACGACCTTTGACCCTTCGGCGCGCGCCTGCTTCGGGCGCGCGCCCTTCAAGGAAGCCTTATGCAACGTCCGAGCAACCAATTGTTCGATGCTTATTTCACCGCGCGGACCATGCGTGACGTATTCAGTGACCAGGGCCGAGTCCAGGCCATGCTCGACTTCGAGGCCGCGCTGGCGCGGGCCGAGGCGAGCATAGGGCTGGTCCCGACGACTGCGGTGGCGCCGATTGCCGCCGCCTGCCAGGCCGGACACTACGACTTTGCCGCCCTCGGCGAGGCGATTGCCACTGCCGGCAATTCCGCCATTCCGCTCGTCAAGGCGCTGGGCAAGCAGATTGCCCTGCAAGACCCGGAGGCCGAGCGCTATGTGCACCTGGGCGCTACCAGCCAGGATGCAATGGACAGTGGCCTGGTCCTGCAACTGCGCGATGCGCTCGAATTGATTGAAGCTGACCTGGCTCGCTTGGCCGACGCCTTGGCGCAGCAAGCGCAACGGCATATCGCCACACCACTGGCCGGACGCACCTGGCTGCAGCACGCGACACCGGTCACCCTGGGCATGAAAATCGCCGGCTGGCTGGGCGCGCTGACCCGCACCCGCCAGCGCTTGCAGGCACTCAAGCCGCGCTTGCTGGTCCTGCAGTTCGGCGGTGCCAGCGGCACCCTGGCGGCATTGGGCGAGCAGGCCATGCCGATCGCCGAAGCCTTGGCGCAGGAGTTGGATTTGGGGTTGCCGGATCAACCCTGGCACACCCAGCGTGATCGCCTGGTGGAGTTCGGCGCGGTGCTTGGCCTGCTGGCCGGCAGCCTGGGCAAACTGGGGCGTGATGTCAGCCTGTTGATGCAGACCGAAGCGGGGGAGGTCTTCGAACCTTCTGCGCCGGGCAAGGGCGGCTCTTCGACCATGCCGCACAAGCGCAATCCGGTTGGCGCGGCAGTGCTGATCAGCGCTGCGACTCGAGTGCCAGGCCTGGTGTCGACGCTGTTCAGTGCCATGCCCCAGGAGCACGAACGCAGCCTCGGGCTGTGGCACGCCGAGTGGGAGACCCTGCCGGAAATCTGCTGCCTGGTGTCCGGTGCCTTGCAGCAGGCGCTGGCGATTGCCCAAGGACTGGAAGTCGACGCCGAACGTATGGCACGCAATCTCGACCTGACCCAGGGCCTGGTGCTCGCCGAAGCCGTCAGCATCGTGCTGGCCCAGCGCATCGGTCGCGACCGCGCCCATCACCTGCTGGAAACCTGCTGCAAGCGCGCGGTGGCCGAACAGCGGCATCTGCGTGCAGTCCTCGGCGATGAGCCGCAGGTCACCGGCGAGTTGTCCGCGACTGAACTTGATCAACTGATGGACCCCGCGCACTACCTCGGCCAGGCCCAGACCTGGGTCGAACGCGCGCTGGCCGAACACCTGACCCTGACTGTCTGAAGGAGAATCTCTGTGGCATTCGTACAACTCGCCGACGGCGAACTGCACTACCAAATTGAGGGTCCGCAAGACGCTCCGGTGCTGGTGCTGTCCAACTCCCTGGGCACCGACCTGCACATGTGGGACGCCCAGATCCCGGCGTTCGCCGAGCATTTTCGGGTGCTGCGTTTCGATACCCGTGGCCACGGTCGCTCGCTGGTGACTCAGGGGCCCTACAGCATCGAGCAACTGGGCCGCGACGTGCTGGCCCTGCTGGATGCCCTGCACATCGAGCGCGCGCATTTTTGCGGGCTGTCCATGGGCGGCCTGATCGGCCAGTGGCTGGGCATCAATGCCGGTGAGCGCTTGCACTCGCTGGTGGTGTGCAACACCTCAGCGAAAATCGGCGAACCGGCCATCTGGGATCCACGCATCGAAATGGTCCTGCGTGATGGCGCGGCGGCCATGGTTGCCCTGCGCGACGCCTCGATTGCCCGCTGGTTCACGGCGGATTTTGCCGAGGCCCATCCGGCGACGGCGAAACAGATCACCGACATGCTTGCCGCTACCTCGCCACAGGGCTATGCCGCCAACTGCGCAGCGGTGCGCGATGCCGATTACCGTGAGCAACTGGGTGCAATCAAGGTCCCGACCCTGGTCATCGCCGGCAGCGACGACGCCGTGACGCCACCTTCCGGCAGTCACTTCATCCAGGAGCGGGTCGCGGGCGCCGAGTATGCCGAGTTCTACGCCGCGCACTTGTCCAACGTGCAGGCCGGCGATGCTTTCAGCCAGCGTGTGCTGACCTTCCTGTTGGCCCACTGAGGAGCGACCCGTGGACGAGAAACAACGTTATGACGAAGGCATGCAGGTGCGTCGCGCGGTGCTCGGCGACGCTCATGTCGACCGCAGCCTGGACAGCCTGACCGAGTTCAACTCGGAGTTTCAGGAGATGATCACCCGTCACGCCTGGGGCGATATCTGGACCCGCCCAGGCTTGCCGCGGCATACCCGCAGCCTGATCACCATCGCCATGCTGATCGGCATGAACCGCAACGAAGAGTTGAAGCTGCACCTGCGGGCGGCGGCCAACAATGGCGTGACCCGGGCCGAGATCAAGGAAGTGCTGATGCAGAGCGCGATCTATTGCGGCATTCCGGCGGCCAATGCGACCTTCCACCTGGCCGCGTCGGTGTGGGATGAGTTAGGCGTCGAGTCCCGCGAGTAGCACCTAGTCTTTGTGGCCCCAGATCCAGTTCCACAGCCCCGGTAAACGCACCGGATCGCCAGCCTCATGCAGCGTGCGCGCCATGGCCGCACACTGCAGCGCCGCCGAGTCCTGATAGAACGGCTGGGGTGCCAGCGGCACGTGGGTTTCGTGAGCGCTGTCGAGGAGGATCTGCAAGTATTCCTGCATATGCCGGGCGGTGTAGCGATTCAGATCGTGGAAGGTCACCACCACCGGAATCACCCCATCGACCGTGGGTAATTCGCCCTTGGCGATGCGCTCGCGGGTTTCCGATAACTGCCTGAGCAGATTGGCCCGCCGCCGCGGACTGGCGGTAATGCCCCAGACCTTGCCGTCATTGGCACTCAAATCCGTCAATAACACATGCAGGCCATGCCGTTGATAGGCGGCAAAGGTGCGCTTGTCGTAACTCCAGAATGGTGGTCGTACCAGGGTCGGTGCCGTGCCGGTGATCGCCTGGATATCGGCGGTGCCCCAGCTGAGGGACTGCTCCAGTTCCTGCGGGTCCAGCGAACGATGATTGGTGTGCCACGGGGTGGCGGTGTGGAACGCCAGGATATGCCCGGCCGCGTGCTCACGAACCATGGTCTTGCGCCCGCGCTCACTGCCGCCGGCCCTTGGGGCTCGGGTCTGGACAAAGAACACGGCTTTGATCCCGGGCTGGATCGGGTTGTTCGCCAGCGCCTCCATCACCGCACGACTCGGATTGGCCCAGCCGGAGGCGCTGGGGCCGTCGTCAAAAGTCAGCAGAAAACGAATCGGCGGCGAGGCTTGCAGGGCTTGTTCAGTCTGCGGGCTCAGGGCAATCGGTGGGCCGATGCAACCGCCCAGTCCGAGGGACAGGGCGAGCACAGCGATAACGGCAAGAATCGGCTTCATGGTAGTAGGGCGACCGGCGATCAATCAGCGGAAATGACACCTGTTGGCGTGCAGTGATGTTCCGCACGCCAAGGCCAGTGTTCCGGGGAGTGCCCATAGGAACGTCAAGCCGCTGAAGGGTTCAGCAGGTCACGGCGATTATATCGGCTCAGAGCAGGTTGAGCGGATAGCTGACGATCAAGCGGTTTTCGTCGAACTCGTTGCTGCTGTAGTCGCGGCGGATGCTTGAGTTGCGCCACTTCAGGTTGAGGTTTTTCAGGGCGCCGCTCTGCACGGTGTAGCCTAATTCGCTTTCGCGCCCCCATTCCTTACCATCGCTGACGGTGGCGGTGTGCACGTTGTCGCCGCTGATGTAGCGGTTCATCAGGGTCAGGCCGGGCACGCCGAGCGCGGCGAAATTGTAGTCATGGCGCAGTTGCCAGGATTTTTCCCGGGCGTTGTCATAGCTTGAGTTGTAGCTGTCGTTGGCCAGGGTTCCGCCGCTGGTGCCGTTGACGCGCATCCAGGCGTTGTCGCCGGTGAGTTTCTGCAGGCCGACGTAGAAGGTGTTACCGCCGTATTTGGCCGAGAACAAGCCTGACCAGGTCTTGTTGTCCAGCTCGCCGGCCCGGGCGCTGCCGTCATCCTTGCCGTAGAAAAAGCCGAGGTTGGCGCCGAGGGTCCAGTCGCCCAGTGGCTGGCTGTGGGTCAGATTGACGAATTGCTGGCTGTAGATGTCCTTGAGCTCGGCATTCCACAGCGCAACCTGGGTGCGTTTGTCGTTGAAGCTGTACTCGGCGCCCTGAAAGTTGAAGCGGTCGGAGGTGACCGTCGCCCTGCCGGTCATCGACAGGTCGCTCATGCTGCTGTCGTCACGCGGGCTGTTGGCGCGCATTTGTCCGCCGTAGAGGGTCAGGCCACTGATTTCCCGAGAGGTGATCTGCCCGCCACGGAACGTCTGCGGCAGCGAGCGGCCGTCGTCGGAACGCAGGATCGGCAGCACCGGCATCCATTCGCCGACCTTCAACTCGGTCTGTGACAGACGAGCCTTGAACGCGACGTTAGTGCGCCCGAAGTTGTCCGCCGGACGACCGTCATGGTCCAGCGGCAACAGTTGGGTGCCGCCGGTGCCCTTGCCGCCGTCCAGCTTCACCGAGTACAACCCCAACACGTCCATGCCAAAGCCGACAGTGCCTTGGGTGAAGCCGGATTTGGCATCGAGAATGAAACTCTGCGTCCATTCCTCAGCCTTGCCCTGGGGTTTATCCGGGTTGGTGAAATTGCGGTTGATGTAGAAGTTGCGCAGATTCAGGTTGGCGCTGGCGCCGTCGATAAACCCCGACTCCTCGGCGTGGGCGGGCAAGGCTGCGACGAACAGGGCGGCGGCGATCAGGCTGGGGGCGAAGTACTGCGCAGTGAAAGGTGTCATGGGCTGGGGACTCTCTAATTCTTGGAGATGAAACGGGCCAACGCCGCGACGCAAAGGTTGCGGACAAAGGGTATTCAAGAGGGCAAAACGATCTGTATCAGCCGGACGGGGCAGGGCGCGGGGACATGGCTTGGAACCTGTTGTTATTGGTGTTGTTTGGCGAATGGTGGGGCGAATGTACTAAATGGTTCAATCTGCGAAAGCGGGTTTTGGGCGATGATCGAACGGTAATCCCGCTGCTACCGGTGAGCCAGGCACGGTTGCAGGTCCCGCGTTCGCGGCTTATGGTCGATGCGAGGTTGCAGTCCTTCCTGTGCTGATCCACCCGTGAGGTACCGACATGCCGAACGACTCCCGTCCTGCCGTACTCGAACTAATCGGTAATACGCCACTGGTGCGCGTCAGCCGCTTCGATACCGGGCCCTGCACGCTGTTTCTCAAACTCGAATCGCAGAATCCCGGGGGTTCGATCAAGGACCGCATCGGCCTGGCCATGATCGACGCCGCCGAACGCGACGGGCGCTTGCGCCCTGGGGGGACCATTATTGAAGCGACGGCCGGGAACACCGGCCTGGGCCTGGCGCTGGTCGGGCGGGCGAAAGGCTACCGGGTGGTGCTGGTGGTGCCGGACAAGATGTCCACCGAGAAAGTCCTGCACCTGAAGGCGATGGGTGCCGAAGTGCACATCACCCGCTCCGACGTCGGCAAGGGCCATCCCGAGTACTACCAGGATGTCGCCGCGCGCCTGGCGCAGGAGATTCCCCGGGCGTTCTTCGCCGATCAGTTCAACAACCCCGCCAACCCGCTGGCCCACGAATGCAGCACCGCGCCGGAGATCTGGGCGCAGACCCAGCATGATCTGGACGCTATTGTCGTTGGCGTCGGCTCGGCCGGCACCCTGACTGGGCTGACCCGATTCTTTCGTCGGGTGCAGCCTGACCTGGCGATGGTGCTGGCCGATCCGGTCGGCTCGGTGATGGCCGAGTACAGCCGCAGCGGCACCCTTGGCACCCCTGGGGCCTGGGCGGTGGAAGGCATAGGCGAGGACTTCATTCCCTCGATCGCCGACCTCTCCAGCGTGCGCCAGGCCTACTCGATCAGCGACGAAGAAAGCTTCGATCACGCCCGCCAGTTGCTGCGCGCCGAAGGCATTCTCGGCGGTTCATCGACGGGGACATTGCTGGCGGCGGCATTGCGCTACTGCCGCGAGCAAACCGAGCCGAAGCGGGTGGTCAGCTTCGTCTGTGACACCGGCACGCGCTATTTGTCCAAGGTCTACAACGACCAGTGGATGACCGATCAGGGCCTGCTGCAACGCAAGAGCTACGGAGACTTGAGGGATCTGATCGCTCGGCGTTTCGAGGATGGCCGGGTGATCAGCGTCGGGCCGGACGACACCTTGCTGACCGCCTTCCAGCGCATGCGTTTGGCCGATGTCTCGCAGTTGCCGGTGTTGGTGGATGGCCAGCGCCTGGTCGGGGTGATCGACGAGTCCGATATTTTGCTCGGCGTGCATCAGGACGCCGCGCACCTGCGCCTGACCGTCGCCTCGGCCATGACCGACCAACTGCATACCCTGCCAGCCAGCACCTCGTTGGCCGAATTGCAGGCAGAACTCGACCGTGGCCTGGTGGCGATCATCGCCGATGGCCCGGTGTTCCATGGCCTGATTACCCGCGTCGATCTGCTCAATCATCTACGGAGATCCCTGACATGAGTGACCACGAGAACCCCCCGGTGCCACAGGACTTTGCCACCCGGGTGATCCACGCCGGGCAGGTTCCGGACCCGTCCACCGGAGCGCTGATGCCGCCGATCTACGCCAACTCGACCTATCTGCAACAAAGCCCCGGGGTGCATCAAGGCCTGGATTACGGGCGTTCCCACAACCCGACGCGTTTTGCTCTGGAGCGTTGTGTGGCCGACCTTGAAGGCGGCACCCGGGCCTTTGCCTTTGCCTCTGGGCTGGCGACCATTTCCACCGTGCTCGAGCTGCTCGACAGCGGCGCGCACATTGTCTCCGGCAACGACCTCTACGGCGGGACCTTCCGCCTGTTCGACAAGGTCCGCCAGCGCAGCGCCGGGCATCGCTTCAGCTTCGTCGACCTGACTGACCTGTCGGCATTTGACGCGGCATTGCAGAACGACACGCGGATGGTCATGGTGGAAACCCCAAGTAACCCGCTGTTGCGCCTGACTGACCTGAGCGCCATCGCCCGTATTTGCCGTCAGCGCGGCATCCTCTGTGTCGCCGACAACACCTTCGCCAGCCCCTGGGTGCAGCGGCCGCTGGAGCTGGGTTTTGACATCGTCCTGCATTCCACCACCAAGTACCTCAACGGCCACTCCGACGTGATTGGCGGGATCGCCGTGGTCGGACAAAACCCCGAGTTGGCGGAGCGCCTGGGGTTCCTGCAAAACGCCGTGGGCGCGATTGCCGGGCCGTTCGATGCGTTTCTGACCCTTCGCGGAGTCAAGACCCTGGCGCTACGCATGGAACGCCACTGCAGCAATGCGCTGGACCTGGCGCAGTGGCTGGAGCGTCAGCCGCAAGTGGCGCGAGTCTATTACCCAGGCTTGCCGTCCCATCCGCAGCATGCCTTGGCGCAACGGCAGATGCGCGGATTCGGCGGGATGATTTCCCTGGACCTGAACAGCGACCTGGCCGGTGCCCGGCGCTTCCTCGAAGCGGTGCAGATCTTTGCCCTGGCCGAGAGCCTGGGCGGGGTGGAAAGCCTGATCGAGCACCCGGCAATCATGACCCACGCCAGCATTCCGGTCGCCACCCGGGCGCAAATCGGCATTGGCGATGCACTGGTGCGCCTATCGGTGGGCGTGGAGGGTATCGAAGACCTGCGCGCCGATCTGGCCCAGGCGCTGGCGCAGATCTGACAGGCAGTTTCAGACCGGCATAAAAAAACCGGAATCCATGGCGGATTCCGGTTTTCATGAGGCTCAAGGGTCTGGCAATCAGAACATCTTGAGCTTCGGTGCGTCTTTGCTCACCGGCTCGTTCTGCGCGGTTTGCGCATTCCAGCCGCCACCCAGGGCCTTGTACAGGTTCACTTCGCTGACCAGTTGCGACAGGCGATCAGTGATCAGCGATTGTTGCGAGCTGAACAGCTGACGCTGGGCGTCGAGGAAGGTCAGGTTGCTGTCGACGCCAATGCGGTAGCGACGCTCGGCCAGACGGTAGTAGGTCTGGTTGGCGTCCACCAAGTCACGCTGGGCCTGCAACTGCTGGTTGAAGGTCTGGCGTGCCGCGAGGCCGTCGGAGACTTCCTGGAAGGCAGTCTGAATCGACTTCTCGTACTGCGCGACGGTGATGTCTTTCTGGATTTTCGAATAGTCCAGGCTGGCACTCAACGCACCGGCGTTGAAGATCGGCAGGTTGATCTGTGGCTGGAACAACCAGGTTCCGGAACCGCCCTTGAACAGGCCCGAAAGGTCCGGGCTCAAGGTGCCGGCATTGGCGGTCAGGCTGATGCTTGGGAAGAACGCAGCCCGGGCGGCGCCGATGTTGGCATTGGCGGCCTTGAGGTTATGTTCGGCGGCGAGGATGTCCGGGCGTCGTTGCAACAGGTCCGACGGCAGGCCGGCCGGCACTTCGCTGAGCAGGTCGTCGGCCAGCGGCCGGGCGGCGGTCAGATTGCTCGGCACACCGGTGCCGAGCAGCAGCGTCAGGCCGTTTTCGTCCTGGGCGACCTGGCGGGTGTACTTGGCCAGTTGCACCTTGGCGTTTTCCACCGAAGTGCGCGACTGGCTCAGGTCCAGCGCCGAGGCCACGCCGACTTCGTTGCTACGCGCGGTGAGGCGGTAGCTTTCTTCGAAGGTGGCGAGGGTGTCCTGGGTCACCTTCAGCAGTTCCTTGTCGGCCTGCCACGTCAGGTAAGCATTGGCGACGTTGGCCACCAGGCTGATCTGCGTGCTGCGGCGGGCTTCTTCGGAGGCGAAGTAGGTCTGCAACGCCTGTTCGTTGAGGCTGCGAACACGACCGAAGAGGTCGAGCTCGTAGGCGCTGACACCCAGGGTCGCCGAGTACGAGCTGCTGATGCTCGACTCGCCAGTCTGCGACGCGTCAGCCGGCAGGCGTTGGCGACTGCCGCTGCCGTTGGCTGACACTGCCGGGAACAGGTCGGCGCGGGAAATGCGGTATTGGGCCGCATAGGCGTCGATGTTCAGGGCGGCGACACGCAGGTCACGGTTATTTTCCAGTGCGACCTGGATCAACTGTTGCAGCGCCGGATCATGGAAAAACTGCTTCCAGCCTTGTTCCGCCGCGGCCTGGCTGGCCGCTTCGGCCGGCGTATAGGCCGGACCTTGCGGATACTGCCCGGCCACCGGGGTTTCGGGCTGCTGATACTCGGGGATCAGCGAGCAGCCACCGAGCACGAACGCGGCGATGGCTAGGGAGAGTAGCGACTTGCTCATTGGCCAGCCTCTTTAGGAGTTTCAGTTGCGCCATCCTGGTCAGCTTTTTTGCGCTGCCCCATAGACGACACGGTGACAAAGAACAGTGGGACCCAGAAGATCGCCAGTACGGTGGCGGTGATCATACCGCCGATCACCCCGGTACCGATGGCATGCTGGCTACCCGAACCTGCGCCGGTGGAAATGGCCAACGGAACCACACCCAGGACGAATGCCAGCGAGGTCATGATGATCGGGCGCAAACGCATCCGGCAGGCTTCGATGGCCGCATCCGTGAGACTGCGTCCCTGTTCATGCAGCTCCTTGGCAAATTCGACAATCAGAATGGCGTTTTTCGCCGCCAACCCGATGGTTGTCAACAAACCTACCTGGAAGTACACGTCGTTGGACAAGCCGCGCAAGCTGGTCGCCAGCAGGGCACCGATGATCCCCAGCGGCACCACCAACATCACCGCGATCGGAATCGACCAGCTTTCGTACAGCGCCGCCAGACACAGGAACACCATCAGCAGCGACAAGGCGTACAGCGCTGGCGCCTGGGAACCGGACAGACGTTCCTCGTAGGACAAACCGGTCCAGGAGATACCGACACCGGCCGGCAGCTTCTTCGCCAGCGCCTCGACTTCGGCCATGGCTTCACCGGTGGAGTAGCCCGGGGCCGGGGCACCAAGGATTTCCATCGCTTCCACGCCGTTGTAGCGCGCCAGTTTCGGCGAGCCGTAGATCCAGGTGCCCTTGGCGAAGGCCGAGAACGGCACCATGGTTCCCTGGCTGTTGCGCACGTACCACTTCTTCAGGTCTTCCGGGGTCATCCGCGAGCCAGGCTGACCCTGGATGTAGACCTTTTTCACCCGACCACGGTCGATGAAGTCGTTGACGTAGCTACTGCCCAGGGCAATCGACAGGGTGTTGTTGATTTCGGTCAGCGTGACGCCCAGGGCGCTGGCTTTCTCGTCATCGATTTCCAGTTGGTATTGCGGCTCGTCGTTCAGGCCGTTCGGACGCACCTGCGACAGCACCTTGCTCTGCGCGGCCATGCCGAGGAACTGGTTGCGCGCTTCCATCAGCTTGTCGTGACCGATACCGGCGCGGTCCTGCAGAAACACGTCGAAACCGGTGGCGTTACCCAATTCCAGTACGGCCGGCGGGGCGAACGCAAACACCATCGCATCGCGGAAGGTGAAGAAATGCTGTTGGGCACGGGCCGCGACCTTGAACACGCTGTTGTCGGCGTTACGCTCGTCCCATGGCTTGAGCATGATGAACGCCATACCCGAACTCTGGCCACGACCGGCAAAGTTGAAGCCGTTGACGGTAAACACCGAGGCCACCGCATCGCCTTCACCGCCATCCTTGTTCGGACGCAGCAGGAACTCGCGCATTTCGTCCACGACCACCTGGGTCCGTGCGGCGCTGGAACCGGCTGGCGTCTGCACCTGAGCGAACAGAACGCCCTGGTCTTCTTCCGGCAGGAACGCCGTTGGGATGCGGGTGAACAGCCAGATCATGCCGACCACGATGATCAGGTAGGCCAGCAGGTACGGCGCTTTATGCTTGAGGATGCTGCCGACGCCGCGCTCATAGCGGCGCACACCGTTGTCGAAGTTACGGTTGAACCAGCCGAAGAAGCCGCGCTTCGGTACGCCGTGCTCGCCATGGGGAATGGCCTTGAGCATGGTGGCGCAGAGCGCCGGGGTGAAGATCAGTGCGACCAATACCGACAGGGCCATGGCCGAGACGATGGTGATCGAGAACTGCTTGTAGATCACACCGGTGGAGCCGCTGAAGAACGCCATCGGCAACAGAACGGCGGACAGCACCAGGGCAATACCGACCAACGCGCCCTGGATCTGGCCCATGGACTTCTTGGTCGCTTCCTTGGGTGACAGGCCTTCTTCGCTCATCACCCGTTCGACGTTTTCCACCACGACGATGGCGTCGTCCACCAGCAAGCCGATGGCCAGGACCATACCGAACATGGTCAGGGTGTTGATGCTGAAACCGAACGCGGCAAGGATACCGAAGGTCCCCAGCAGTACCACGGGCACGGTCATCGTGGTGATGACGGTAGCGCGAAAGTTCTGCAGGAACAGGAACATCACCAGGAACACCAGCACGATCGCTTCGACCAGGGTTTCAACCACACCCTTGATCGACTCGGTCACCACTGGGGTGGTGTCGTACGGGAACACCACTTCCATGCCTTCAGGGAAGAATGGCTTGAGGCTTTCGATGGTTGTGCGCAGGGCCTTGGCGGTGTCGAGGGCGTTGGCACCGGTGGCCAGTTTCACGGCCAGGCCGGACGCCGGCGCACCGTTGAACTGGGCGTTGATGCTGTAGTTCTCGCCACCGAGGGCAACGTCGGCGACGTCTTTCAGGCGAACCTGGGAACCGTCCTTGTTGACCTTGAGCAGGATTTCATTGAACTGCTCTGCGGTCTGCAGGCGGGTCTTGCCGATGATGGTGGCGTTGAGCTGAGTGCCAGGCAGCGCTGGCAAGCCGCCGAGCTGGCCGGACGAGACCTGGACGTTCTGCGCCGCCACGGCGGTTTTCACGTCGACCGGGGTCAGGTTGTAGTTGTTCAGCTTGGCCGGGTCGAGCCAGATACGCATGGCGTACTGCGCACCGAAGACCTGGAAGTCACCGACACCGGCGGTCCGCGAGATCGGGTCCTGCATGTTGGACACGATGTAGTTGGACAGGTCGTCCTTGGTCATGCTGCCGTCACGCGACACCACGCCGATCACCAGCAGGAAGTTCTTCACTGCCTTGGTCACGCGGATACCTTGTTGCTGCACTTCCTGCGGCAACAGCGGGGTGGCCAGGTTCAGCTTGTTCTGGACCTGGACCTGCGCGGTGTCGGAGTTAGTGCCTTGCTCGAAGGTGGCGGTGATGGTCATGGTGCCGTCGGAGTTACTTTCCGAAGACACATAACGCAGGTTGTCGATACCGTTGAGCTGCTGCTCGATCACTTGCACCACGGTGTCCTGCACGGTTTGTGCAGAGGCGCCTGGGTAGGTCACGGAGATGGCGATCGCCGGTGGGGCGATGCTCGGGTATTGGTTGATCGGCAACTTGAGGATCGATAGAGCCCCGACCAGCATGATCACCAGGGCAATTACCCAGGCGAAAATCGGACGGTCGATAAAGAATTTCGACATGGTTTACTCCCCTTTGCCGCCCGCAGCTTTGTCTGTTGCCTGTGCAGGGGCCGGGTTTTTCACGGATACGTTGGTCGCTTCGCTGACTTTCACTTCAACGCCGGGTTTAACGTACTGCAGGCCTTCGGTAATCAGGCGGTCGCCGGCCTTGAGGCCGTCTTCGATCAGCCATTGGCTGCCGACGGTGCGGCTGGCCTTGAGTTGGCGCAGTTCGACCTTATTGTCCGGGCCCACCACCAGAGCGGTCGGGCTGCCCTTGAGGTCACGGGTCACGCCTTGTTGTGGGGCGAGGATCGCGGCGCTGTTCACACCCGCTTGCAGTTGGGCGTGAACGAACATGCCCGGCAGCAGGGTGTGGTCAGGGTTGGGGAACACGGCGCGCAGGGTCACCGAGCCGGTGGTCTGGTCAACCGAGACTTCGGAGAACTCCAGCTTGCCCTGTTGCTTGTACTGGCTGCCGTCTTCGAGGGTCAGCTTGACCATCGCCGCGTTGTCGCCGGCTTTTTGCAGGCGACCGCTTTCCAGTTCGCGGCGCAGCTCAAGCAGCTCGACCGAGGACTGGGTCACGTCGACATAGATCGGGTCCAGTTGCTGGATCACTGCCATGGCTTCGGTCTGGCCATTGTTCACCAGTGCACCTTCGGTGACGGTGGAACGACCGATGCGCCCAGTCAGTGGAGCCAGGACCTTGGTGTAACGCAGGTTGATCTGTGCGGTTTGCAGGGACGCTTCGGACTGCAGGCGGTTAGCCATGGCCGTGTCGTATTCCTGACGGCTGACCGCCTGTTCGTCGACCAGTTGCTTGTAGCGATCGGAGATCGATTTGGTCGATTGCAGGTTGGCCTGGGCACTGTTCAGCGTGGCTTGGTACACCGATGGATCGATCTGGTAGAGCTGCTGGCCTTCCTTGACGTCGCCGCCTTCCTTGAACAGGCGCTTGAGAATGATGCCGTTGACCTGTGGACGAACTTCGGCGATGCGATAGGCCGTGGTGCGGCCTGGCAGTTCGGAAGTCAGGGTAAAGGCTTGTGGTTGGAGGGTAACGACGCCGACCTGAGGGGCTTGTGCGACGGGAGCCGCCTCTTCCTTTTTACATCCGCTGAGCAGCGATGCCAGGGCGACGGCAGTGACCAGAGCGGTAACAGCTGGCTTGAATTGCATGAAGATCCTCGGGTCAGGCGCGCTCGATGCGCACTAGAAAAGTGGAAAGGTAAAAAATCAGTGCTGAGTGGATAAGTAGCTTGCTAAGGAATATACTTACGTTCATGGTTGTTTGTAAATACCTTGAAGGCGGCTCAATCCTTTCAGCCGCAGTGTTTCAAGGTGTGAATTGTAGGCTGGGGAGCAGGCCCGAAAGAGGTCTCCCCACATTTGTTCAGATGCTGTTCAGGCATCGCCGAAGGATCCCTGATTGAGGTTTTACTGCCATGGTTCGTCGCACCAAAGAGGAAGCTCAAGAAACCCGTAGCCAGATTCTCGAAGCCGCAGAGCAAGCCTTTTACGAACGGGGCGTGGCGCGCACGACGCTGGCCGATATCGCGACCCTCGCCGGGGTGACGCGTGGCGCGATCTATTGGCATTTCAGCAACAAGGCCGATCTGGTCCAGGCCATGCTGGACAGCCTGCGTGAGCCACTGGATGAGATGGCGCGCGCCAGCGAAAGTGAAGAGGAAGAAGATCCCCTGGGCTGCATGCGCAAGCTGCTGATTCATTTGTTTCATCAAGTTGCCCTGGACCCGAAGACCCGTCGCATCAATGAAATTCTGTTTCACAAGTGCGAATTCACTGATGAAATGTGTGATCTGCGCGAGCAACGGCGCACGGTTAGCACGGACTGCAACCTGCGGATCGGGCTGGCGCTGCGTAATGCGGTCAATCGTGGACAACTGCCGGAAAACCTCGACACCGCCCGCGCTGCGATAACCATTCACGCATACATTGATGGCATCCTCTATCAATGGTTACTCGCTCCCGAGAGCTTTGCGCTGCATCAGGAGGCCGAGCGTTGGGTCGACAGCGGCCTGGACATGCTTCGCCTGAGTCCCAGCCTGCGTAATTGAGTCAGGTTGTGTCAACAACGAAAGGGGCTTCAGTCCCTGATCGAGGCACCTTTTCGCGATGGGGTGCTTTTATATACGGACACCCGTCGCCTTGATACATGGCGAACTACGTATTTTGTAGGGAATTTGTGTCGAGGATGTGAATGGGCGTGCCTGTACCAGAGGCACGCCGCGGCGATGGCTGTCTGCCCGGGTTGCCCCTGGCGACAGGTTGCTACTTGTTGATGCTCAGTTCAACGGCGTAGCTGAAAGGCGGTCTTGTCAGCTTTTTGGTCGTGACCCCATGGCACCTGTATTTCCCGCTTCCTGACGATTCCACGGCGGTTTGCCAGACAGGTTTATAGTCAGGCGCCAGAACGCCGTAGCCTACCGGTGCCTCCATTCTGGTTTTCAATCGGCAACGCTGACCATGGACTTCAAACTCCAGATCGAGGGTCACCGGTTGGACTTTGTTGCGGCGCGGTTGCCAATTCGGGGAGTCGAGCGTGAAAGGTCGGCTGTATGGAATATCGATGATTTCGTAGGTGCCAGGTCCGACATTGAACGTGATCAAGGGGCCATTGAGTGCAACTTCAAGTCCAGTGATGCTTTTCAATTTCATCGTGCCAAAAGTGTTGTTAACGACTTTAACGCTGATCACTGTGTTGCTCATGCTGTGCGCGTTGAATGAGCACAGTAATAACAGGGCGCACGTACGGATGCTGAGTGTCTTCATTTTTATTTTGCTCTCGGTGAGTTACCGCTCATTCGAAGCTGAATTCGATGGCCATGCTGTAAGGGTATGACTGCTTCACTTGCAGGATTTCGGTAGAACAGTCAGCGGCCTCGCTGCCCGTTGATTTGCCATAGCCTGACCAATGGGGCACCCGCTCAATGTCACCCTCTTCGTCTTTCAGACTGACTTCGATCGTGGCGCTGAACTGGCATTGCTTGTTGCCTGAGACATAGGAGAACGTCTCGGTCAGTACCGTCGGTTTGGCGAGCCCGATAGAGCTGAAGTAGTTGGGAAAGTCTGCGGCAAACTCGGTCGTGCCTTTGACGGGCACATCGAAGTCAGTGAGCGGGTAGGGTGCATTGCTCATCTTTTTGGATGGCGTCGCAACACTCATTTTTTGTGGGGTAAGGTTTTTGATGTAGGAGTGGATCGTGGTGGTGTCCAGATCCTCTGACAATGAAATTGCCGGGGCACTGTCTGCAGCGCAATAACTGCTGATGGCCAGGCTGAGTGTCAATCCACTTGCGAATTGCTTGATAAAAGTTGGCATCGGCTTAAATCCATTTAAGTTGATGTTTGTTGGGCGGCAGATAATTCTTGATGGATCGGAAGGGTTAATCAACGCGTATGAGTAAAGGAGTTATTAGCTCCTGTTACGAGGGGGCGACGGGTTGTAAGCGGTTTGTTTATTTCTCCACGGTAAAAAGAAAAAAGGCCTCGACTCGGATGAGTGGAGGCCTTTTGTTTACGTGTTAAGTGATTTACAGGGTTGGATAGTCGATATAACCGACCGGGCCTTTGCCGTAGAACAGTTCCGGACGTGGTTCGTTAAGCGCCGCGTCGGCTTTCAGGCGTGCCGGCAGATCCGGGTTGGCGATGAAGGGCACGCCGAAGGCGACAGCGTCGGCCTTGCCGCTGGCCAGCCATGCGTTGGCGCTGTCCTTGGTGAAGCGCTCGTTGGCGATGTACGGGCCGCCAAAGGCTTCCTTGAGTTGCGGGCCCAGGCTGTCGGCGCCTTCTTTTTCGCGGGAGCAGATAAAGGCGATACCGCGTTTGCCCAGTTCACGAGCGACGTAGGTGAACGTCTCGGCGAGGTTGTCATCGCCCATGTCATGGGAGTCGGCGCGCGGTGCCAGGTGCACGCCAACGCGGCCAGCGCCCCAAACTTCGATGGCGGCATCGGTCACTTCCAGCAACAGGCGTGCACGGTTCTCCAGAGAGCCACCGTAGTTGTCGGTGCGCTGGTTGGTGCTGCTTTGCAGGAACTGGTCGAGCAGGTAACCGTTGGCGCCGTGGATTTCCACGCCGTCAAAGCCGGCCGCCTTGGCGTTTTCGGCGCCGGTGCGGTAGGCGTCGACGATGTCGGCGATTTCAGCGGTCTCCAGGGCACGTGGGGTCGGGTAGTCGGCCATTGGGCGAACCAGGCTGACATGACCTTTCGGCTGGATGGCGCTTGGCGCGACCGGGGCTTCACCGTTGAGGTACGAAGGGTGGGAGATCCGCCCTACGTGCCACAGTTGCAGAAAGATTTTGCCACCAGCGCCATGGATCGCCTTGGTGACGTTGGCCCAGCCACGTACCTGGTCGTTGGACCAGATGCCGGGGGTGTCCGGGTAGCCCACGCCCATTGGCGTCACCGAAGTCGCTTCGCTGAGGATCAGGCCGGCGGAGGCTCGCTGCACGTAGTACTCCGCCATCAACGCGTTGGGTACGCGGCCTTCGTCGGCGCGGCAGCGGGTCAGGGGAGCCATGATGATGCGGTTGGCCAACTCGACGTCGCCCAGTTTGATCGGATCGAAAATAGTCGTCATGAAATAGCGCTCGTAGTGGGATCAGTTAGTCGCAGGAGCCAGTTCGGGGTCACCGCTCTGGCGAAAGGTAATCAGGGTGACCAGCAAGGCCAGTACCGCCAGTGCCGCCGCCGCGAGGGGCACGCTGGTCAGGCCGAAGCCGTGGGCGATGACGCTGCCGCCAACCCAGGCGCCAAGGGCGTTTCCGACGTTGAAGGCGCCGATATTCAGGGTCGACACCAGGTTTGGTGCCGCCTTGCCATAGGTCACCACGTTGATTTGCAGCGCCGGTACGGCGGCGAACGATGCGGTGGCCCAGAGGAACAGGGTGATTTCGGTGGGAATCAGCGCAACGCTGGTCCAGGTCAGGACGGTGGAGACCACGGCGATGGAAATGAACACGCCGATCAAGGTCGCGCTCAGGCGTTTGTCCGCCAGCTTGCCGCCGATGATGTTGCCCAGGGTCAGACCCAGACCGATCAACAGCAGGGTCCAGGTCACGCCTTTGGGCGAGACGCCAGTGACGTCGCCAAGCAGCGGTGCGACGTAGGTAAAGAGGGTGAACATCGAGGCGGCGAACAGCGCGGTCATGCTCAGCGACAGCCAGATCCCGGCGCCCTTGAGCGCACGCAGTTCGGCGCGCATGTCGAGTTTTTCTTCGTCACGCTTGGCCGGCAGGAAGCGAATCAGGCCGATCAGCGCGATCACGCCAATCACCGTCACCGCCCAGAAGGTCGAGCGCCATCCGGCTTCCTGGCCGAGCGCGGTGCCCAGCGGAACCCCCAGTACGTTGGCCAGGGTCAGGCCGGTGAACATCAGGGCCACGGCCGAGGCACGCTTGTTGGCCGGTACCAGGCCCGCTGCCACCACTGAACCGATGCCGAAGAACGCACCGTGGCAGAGGGCGGTGACCACGCGGGCAAACATCAGCACGTTGTAGTCGCTGGCCAGGGCACAGAGCAGGTTGCCGACGATGAAAATGCCCATCAACGCTACCAGTGCCGCCTTGCGTGGCAATTTGGCGGTGGCCAGTGCCATGAACGGCGCACCGATGGCCACGCCCAGGGCATAACCGGTGACCAGCCAGCCGGCGCCGGGGATCGACACGCCGAGGTCGGCCGCCACATCGGGCAGCAAGCCCATGATGACGAACTCAGTGGTGCCGATGGCGAAGGCGCTCAAGGCCAGGATGAGGAGCGAGAGGGGCATGCTGGAGGTCCTTTGTGAGCTCCTAGAGCTCTTTACCTAGGGTGTCGAGGAAGGCCTGGATGGTTTCCTCGTTACGTTTGTAGAAATGCCATTGGCCGACTTTCTGGCTGCGGATCAGGCCTGCGCGGTGCAGGGTTGCCAGGTGGGCGGAAACGGTTGACTGCGACAGGCCGCAGCGTTGGTCGATTTGCCCGCAGCACACACCGAAGTCGGTGCTGTGTTCCTGATCGGGAAACTCGGTGGCCGGGTCTTTCAACCAGTTGAGAATGTCTCGCCGTACTGGGTGTGCCAGGGCTTTTATTATTTCGTCGAGGTCGATGCTGGACATGGCGGTGCTCGGGTTGGGTAAAACGTTATATCGCGATGAAGCGAACTTTAAATCGGTATTTCGCGATATACCAATATGATTTTGATCTGATATCAGCATAAATCGGTATATCGAGTTATAACGATATGAGGGGCGCGGTGCTAAGCTGTGCGCCATGAACTATCTCGCACATCTTCACCTCGGTGGCCAGCGTCCCGGTCAATTGCTCGGCAGTTTGTATGGCGACTTCGTCAAGGGGCGTCTGCAAGGGCAGTTCAGCGCCGAGATCGAAAACGCCATCGCCCTGCACCGACAAATCGATGTCTTCACCGACCGCCATGCCGTGGTCGATGTGGCGTTGTCCCGCTTCAGCCAGACTCGACGGCGCTACGCCGGTATCGTCCTCGACGTATTCTTCGACCATTGCCTGGCCCGGGATTGGGCGCAGTACGCCGACTCCTCATTGACGCACTTCACCGCAGGCGTGTACCGGGTACTGGCCGCCGAACCGCAATTGCCGGGGCGGCTGGCGCAGATCGCGCCGTACATGGCGGCGGATGACTGGTTGGGTTCGTACCGCGAGTTTGCGGTGCTGGAGCAGGTGTTGCGGGGCATATCACGGCGGCTGTCTCAGCCACAGGAACTGGCCGCCGCGATGCTGGAGCTGGAGCGTTTGTATGAGCCTCTGAGCGAGGACTTCCGTCTGTTCTATCCGCAACTCCAGGCGTTTGCCGGACAGCGTTTAGACCCCTGATCAGGCCGCAATCAACTCCCCACCTCGACGTGGTTGCGCCGGTTGCGTGACGTCGCCAAACAACGCCTGGTGTATGGCCTGTTGCGCGGCAAAGGCCAGGGCGGCCCGTTCCTGGCCCTGACAGGCGATAGGTTTCAGCAGGTGGATGTGCACCTCACCCAGGTCGTTGGCGAACAGACGCATCAGGTGCGACAGCAGATCGTCATCGCCAATGAACGGCGCCAGCGTATCGGGCTGACCGTTTCGCAGATAGCGAATGGCCACGGGTTGCAGGGCGACGTCCGCGTCAATCGCAGCCGACAGCAGGCGACCATGGAAGGTGCGCAGCGAACGGCCGTCGGTGGTGGTGCCCTCGGGGAACATCAACAGCGGGTGCTGTTGCTGCAAGTGCCGGCCCATCTGTTTGCGAATCAGTTGGCTGTCGCCTGCCCCCCGACGGATGAACAGGCTACCCGCCTTGGCCGCCAGCCAGCCGGCAACCGGCCAAGTACGCACTTCGGCCTTGGACAGGAACGACATGGGGGCCAACATGCCCAGCAGAGGAATGTCGGTCCAGGACACATGATTGCTGACCCACAGCATCGGCTGGCGCGGCAGTTCGCCTTGAACGGTCACGCGAAAGGGCAGCGCATTGCTCAAACGACCCATGAAAAACCGCGACCAGCGTTGCCGGCGGACCATCGAGTTGGCCAGGCCCAGGCGCTCGAACAGGCCGAACAGACAAGCCATACTCAAGCCCAGCGCCACCACCAGCAAGACCCGCGCAATCCGTCCGTACACCCGCAACCGGCTCATTACACGGCCGCCTTGAAGTGTTTGGCGTAACGCGGGCAGAGCTCATCGCGCTTCAGCAGGATGAATACGTCGGCCACCTGGAAATCTTCATCCCAGCATGGCTCGCCGCAAATCTTTGCGCCCAGGCGCATGTACGCCTTGAGCAGCGGCGGCATTTCGGCGATCACGTTGGACGGGATGTCGAGGCTGGGCAGCGGTTTTTTCGGTTCGGCCCGCAGGTGTTCGGTGCACAGGTAACGCTCGCGCAGGCGCTGCATGATGGCGTGGGCCTGGACTCCGCCGTCCTGCATCGGAATGCTCGCGCAGCCCATCAGGTAGCTGTAGCGGCCTTGATTGAGGACTTCCGCCAATTCGCCCCAGAGCACGGCGATGGTGCCACCGTTGCGATACGCCGGATCGACGCAGGTACGGCCCAGTTCAAGGATCGGGCCCTGCAAATGCTTGAGGCCGTGCAGGCTGAACTCCTCTTCACTGTAGAAACGCCCCAGGCTGCTGGCCGCGGTGTGGTCGAGCAGGCGAGTGGTGGCCACCAGGCGACCGGTGTTCAGGTCACGTACACCGATGTGGCTGCAATGAACATCGTAGTCATCCATGTCCAGACCCAGTTCTGCGCCTTTGAGCTTGGCATCGAACTCCGCGCTGAAGACGTTGAAGCGCAAAGCCTGGGCCTCTTGCAAGGCCTCGGCGCCGATCAGGCGTTCGGCTTGCAGACGGCGTTCAGTGCCGGTGTCACGGATGCGGGCGATCTGGGTCATGACGAATCTCCGTACGCGCTGCTCACCCCACGCGGGTTGCAGTCGATCGACTTTGTTGTGCAAAGTCAGGCTATGGAGCCCCGGTGTCATGACTATGACGTTTGGGTGATGCTTGTATGACAGCCATTGAGGACCCGTCTATGCCTTGGCAAGCCCTGTTGAACTGCAATACTCGATTGGCCGCGACCCCGGATCTGGCGGAGGGTTACGCGATTTTGCTGGAGCAATTGGGCGCCGTGACGCCTTTCGAATTGGCAGTGCGCGGCGGGCGCATGATGGCGACGCCGGGCTGGGCTTTCCTGGTGGGCTATCAGGCGGCATTGCGCATGTTATGGCCCAGCGCACCGCTCAGCCTGGGCGCGTTATGTGCGACCGAACAGCGCAGCCTGCGTCCGGCAGACCTGCAGACTCGCCTCAGCGATCTGCGCTTGAGTGGACGCAAGGATTTCGTCACCGCCGGCGATGCGGCGGATTGGCTGTTGATTGCCGCGCGTAGCGAGGAAGAAGGCGAGTCGCCGCGCCTGAGTCTGGCCGTGGTGTATCCCGGAGAACCTGGTGTGCGCCTGGAAAAGCTGGCGCCTCTACCGTTGATGCCGGACATCAGTCACGGGCGGGTGTTCCTCGAGGGCGCGCTGTGTGAGCTGCTCGCCGGCGACGGCTGGGATGCCTACGTCAAACCGTTCCGAACTCTGGAAGACATCTACGTACTCAGCGCCATGAGCGCCTGGCTGTATGGCGTTGGTCAGGACTATGGCTGGCCGCAAGCGTTGCAATTGCAGTTGCTGGCGCTGTTGGCCGGTTGCGCAGAAGTCAGTCGACAGCCGCCCAACAGCAGTGCCGGGCATGTGGTGCTGGCAGGCTTGTTTGCCCAGTTCGACAGCTTGAAAGTGGCGATCGATCAAGCCTTTGCCGCAGGCTCGCCGGAGTGGGCAGCGTTGTGGCAGCGCGACCAGGCGGTGTTGCAACTGGCGGCGGGCGCTCGGGCCAAGCGCCTGGCCAAGGCGTTGACGTCGCGCTAGAACTGTCATTGATATCGACTAGGCTCAGCAGGTTTATTTCCATGAGTTCGCGCCATGCTCAAAGGTTTGTCCCTGCTGGTCATGCTGCTGGTCAGCGTTACTGTTCGTGCTGAAAACTGGCCCGCCGAACACTGGGCGCAAGGGCCTGTCGTCAGCGGCCCGGCACTGCAGGCGCTGGAGGACTATGCCTTTGTCCCCCGTGACGAGGTAGGCCGCAGGGGTATCCGCACCGATGCCTTGCTGGTGATTCGCGATGGTCAGCTGATCTACGAGCGTTATGCCGGTGGCACCAGCGCCGACACCCCGCACCTGACCTGGTCGGTCAGCAAGAGTGTGATGGCAGCGGTATTGGGGGTGGCCTATGGCGAAGGCCGGTTCAGCCTGGAGGATCCGGCAGCGAAGTATTACCCAGCGCTGCAGAGCCATCCTGACATCCGCATCGCCGACCTGCTGCACTGGGCCTCGGGCCTGGATTGGCAGGAGGACTATGAATATGCGCCGCTGAACTCTTCGGTGGTCGCCATGCTGTACACCCGCGGACATGCCGACATGGCGCAATTCACTGCCGAACATCAGCGCCACGCCGATGCCGGCCAGCAGTTTCGCTACTCCAGCGGCGACAGCAACCTGCTGGCGGCCGCGCTGAAAAACCTGCTCGAGCCGCAGCAGTATGCGGATTATCCGTGGCGCGCCTTGTTCGACCCCGTGGGGATTCGCAGCGCCGTGTGGGAAACCGATGCCGCGGGCACCTTCGTCGCTTCCTCGTATGCCTACATGACGGCCCGCGACCTGGCGCGCATCGGCTTGTTGATGCAGCGCAACGGCCGCTGGCACCAGCGTCAGTTGTTGCCGGTCGATTGGGTCGCCTTCAATCTGCAGCCCTTCGAGCGTTACCAGGCCAATCAGGATGCGGCCGTGCCGGGCGGCCATTGGTGGCTCAATCGTCCGTTGGACGGTGCGCCGAGCCCCTGGCCGGACGCGCCGGCCGACACCTTTGCTGCCCTCGGCCATTGGGGGCAGGCGTTGTACGTGTTGCCCAGCGCGAACCTGGTGATCGTGCGTTATGGCGATGACCGTGACGGCAGTTACCGCCACAACGAATTGCTCAAGCGGGCGCTGGCGGCCTTCACTCCGCAGGTGCAGCCATGAAGTCGCGCAATTTTGTTCGACGCCGGCCGTTGCTCACGCTGTTTTTAGTGTTGCTCGCGTTAGTGCTGGGTTGGGGCTGGCAGCAGCGCGTA
This sequence comes from Pseudomonas sp. Pse1, assembly GCF_024519635.1. Lineage (NCBI taxonomy): Bacteria > Pseudomonadati > Pseudomonadota > Gammaproteobacteria > Pseudomonadales > Pseudomonadaceae > Pseudomonas > Pseudomonas sp. Pse1. The sequence continues at coordinate 67,003 of NZ_JALJRO010000014.1, read as the reverse complement.
GCCCTGGCGGCTTTTCCGGACATCCTCAGCGCCTACACGGCCAAGGAATATTGCTCGTGTCGCTACGTTGTCGGGCAGTCGCAGGCGTACTGCCAGGGTTACGTGAAGCAGTACCTGCCGCTCAGTGGATTAGTCGATGATACCGAGCAAAAGCGTGTCACTGCCAGCGGTCTGGGGCGCAGTAATACCGCTGCCTGGATCGGTAGTCGCCAAGGTTGTCGCCTGCTTCCGTGATCTGACAGTTTGCAATCAGTACAGGGCCGGTTAAGGTTCGTTCAGGTTTATCGGCCCCATGAGTTTCCATGTTCAATCGCTCACTCTGCAAAACGCTCGCATTCCTGCTGCTGGCGGGCTCCGCCGCTTCGGCCAACGCCAACTGGTACCTCGACGGCGAGTCTTCTCGGCTGTCATTTATTTCCACAAAAAACACCAATATCTCCGAAGTTCAGCGATTTTTGGTCCTGCACGGCAAGGTTGATCCGAAAGGCCTGGCGCAGGTCCAGGTCGAACTGGAGTCGGTCAACAGTGGCGTGCCGCTGCGGGATGAGCGCATGCGCAAGGAGCTTTTCGAGATTCAGACCTTCCCCGAAGCGCTGATCACGACGCAAATCGATCTGCGACCGATCAATGACCTCGCTCCGGGCGCGCAACTGGAACTGCGCCTGCCATTGACTGTTGACCTGCATGGCAAGCAGCACACGTACAACGCCGAGTTGCTGGCGACCCGGCTCGACGACCGACGTTTCCAGGTGGTGACCCTGGAGCCGCTGGTGATCAACGCCGAGGATTTCGACCTGGCGCCGGGCCTGGAGCGCCTGCGCAAACTCGCCGACTTGTCGGCGATCAGCCTGTCAGTGCCGGTGGGTGCGGTACTGATTTTCACGGCGCGCTGAGATGAAGGGCGCCGTGTTCCCATGGCGTGACGGCAATCACTTTGAGTTGCTGATCGACGGCCCGCAGTTTTTTCCACGAATGCTGGCGGCGATTGCCGACGCTCAAGAGCAGGTCGAACTGGAGCTGTATCTGGTGGAGGCGGGCGCCTGCGCCGAAGCCATGGTGCGCACGCTGGTGGAGGCCGCCGAGCGTGGCGTACGGGTGCGTTGCCTGTTCGATGACTATGGCAGCCTGGCGTTTACCCTGAGTTTGCGTCGCCGGTTGACCGAGGCCGGGGTCGAGTTGCGCTTCTACAATCGCCTGAGCTGGCGGCGCTGGGTGCGCAACTTTTACCGCGACCACCGCAAGCTGCTGTTGGTCGACCAGACGCTGGCGGTGGTGGGCGGCACCGGCGTCACCGATGAGTTCTGGACCCCGGGCCATGAGGTCAGCGAGTGGCATGAGGTGATGGTGCAAATCAGCGGTCCGTTGGTGCTCGACTGGCAATTGCTGTTCGATCGCCAATGGATTGCCAACCGCTATCGCCGCGCCTGGAAACCGGCTGCGCATTTTGGTTTGCCGCGTCTGCCGAGGGTTCCGCCAACGGGTGAGGGCATGGGCCGGGTGGCTTACGCCGATGCCGCGCAACACCGGGATATCCTGCAGTCGTTGTTTCGCGCCCTCAACAGTGGCCAACGGCGCATCTGGCTGGCCACGCCGTATTTTCTGCCGACCTGGAAAATCCGTCGTTCACTGCGTAAGGCCGCCGCACGGGGCATCGATGTCCGCCTGTTGTTGACCGGCCCGCGTACCGATCATCCTTCCGTGCGCTATGCCGGGCATCGCTATTTCCCCAGGCTGCTCAAAGCCGGGGTGAAGATTTTCGAGTACCAGCCGTGTTTCCTGCACCTGAAAATGGTGCTGGTGGATGACTGGGTCAGCATCGGCTCGTGCAATTTCGATCACTGGAATCTGCGCTTCAACCTAGAAGCGAATCTGGAGGCCATCGACAGCGAATTGACCCACGCGGTGGCGAGCAGTTTCGAGCGCGATTTTGCCTTGAGCCAGCAGGTCAGCCTCGAAGCCTGGCGCCACCGGCCACTGTGGCGGCGGGTCCAGCAACGGGTGTGGGGATGGGTGGATCGGGTGGTGGTGAATCTGCTGGATCGGCGTGGTTAATCAGACCGCGTCGTCTGGTTTGCCGCTTTCGTCCCTGTAGGAGCTGGCAAGCCAGCTCCTACAGGTGATTGAGATGACGCGGTTCAGCCGTTAAAGCAACTCAAAGCTCTGCTGCGTCACGTCCTCTGAATCGAGGCCGATCTGCACGTTGAACTTGCCAGGTTCGGCAGCGTACTTGAGCTGGGCGTTGTAGAACTTCAGGTCGTCCTCGCTGATGCTGAAGTGAATGACCTTCTGTTCGCCGGCCTTGAGCGACACCTTCTGGAAGTTCTTCAGCTCCTTGATCGGGCGGATCATCGAGCCGGTTTCGTCCTGGATATACAGCTGAACCACGGTTTCGCCGTCACGCTTGCCAGTGTTCTTCAGGGTCACGCTGGCGTCGATCTTGCCGCTCTTGTTCAAGGTGGTCGACGACAGGGCCATGTCCGACAGAGCGAATTGGGTGTAGCTCAGGCCGTAGCCAAATGGATATAGAGGGCCGGTGGTGTCATCGAAGTACTGCGAGGTGTAGTTGCCTGGCTTGCCCGGGGTGAACGGACGGCCGATGGTCAGGTGGTTGTAGTAGGTCGGAATCTGTCCCACCGAACGCGGGAAGCTGATGGGCAGCTTGCCGGACGGGTTGTAGTCGCCGAACAGCACATCGGCGATGGCATTGCCGCCTTCGGTGCCGCTGAACCAGGTTTCAAGGATGGCGTCGGCCTGTTGGCTTTCTTCGAGGATCGTCAGCGGCCGGCCGTTCATCAGCACCAGCACCAGCGGCTTACCGGTGGCCTTGAGGGCCTTGATCAGCTCGCGCTGGTTGGCTGGCAGGTTCAGATCGGTGCGGCTCGACGATTCGTGGGACATGCCGCGCGACTCGCCAACCGCCGCCACGATCACGTCGGCCTGTTGTGCCGCTTTCACCGCTTCATCGATCAGAACCTGCGCCGGGCGTGGATCATCGACCACTTCCGGTGCATCGAAGTTGAGGAAGTTCAGGTAGTCGACGACTTTCTTGTCCGAGGTGATGTTGGCACCCCGGGCATAACTGAGCTTGGCTTGATCACCCAGGGCACGGGTCATGCCGTCGAACAGGGTGACCGATTGCGCGGGTTTGCCGGCGGCGGCCCAACTGCCCATCATGTCGATCGGCGCCTTGGCCAGCGGGCCGACCAGGACGATTTTGGCGGTTTTGCGCAGCGGCAGGGTGTCGTTGCTGTTTTTCAGCAGGACCTGGCTGCGTCGCGCCACGTCACGGGCTTCGTCACGATGCAGGCGGCTTTCGGCGTAGGTGTCGGCCGGATCGTCCTCGGCCTTGCCGATGCGCAGGTAAGGGTCCTTGAACAGGCCCATGTCGTACTTCGCCGCGAGTACTTCACGCACCGCTGCGTCGATGTCGCTCTGCTGGATTTCCCCGGACTTGAGCAAGCCTGGCAGTTCCTTGCCGTACAGGGTGTCGTTCATGCTCATGGCGATACCGGCCTTGATCGCCAGCTTCGCTGCTTCGCGTCCATCGCGGGCCACACCGTGCTTGATCAGTTCGAAGATCGCGCCGTGGTCGCTGACGGCCAGGCCCTTGAAGCCCCATTCGTCGCGCAGCAGGTCCTTCATCAGCCAGGTGTTGGCGGTCGCCGGGATGCCGTTGATCGAGTTCAGCGCCACCATGACCCCGCCAGCGCCGGCTTCGATCGCCGCGTGGTACGGCGGCAGGTAGTCCTGGTACATCTTGACCGGGCTCATGTCGACGACGTTGTAGTCGCGCCCACCCTCGACCGCACCGTACAGGGCGAAGTGCTTGACGCTGGCCATGATGTTGTCGGCGCCGATCAGGCCCGTGCCCTGGTACGCCTTGACCATCACCCGGGCAATGCGCGACACCAGGTAGGTGTCCTCGCCGAAGCCTTCGGAGGTGCGGCCCCAGCGCGGATCGCGGGAGATGTCGACCATCGGTGCGAAAGTGATATCGAGGCTGTCGGCGGCGGCTTCTTTCGCGGCAGTGCGCCCGCTCAGGCCGATGGCGTCCATGTCCCAGCTGGATGCCAGGGCCAGGGGGATCGGGAAAATCGTGCGGTGGCCGTGGATCACGTCATAGGCGAAGAACATCGGGATCTTCAGCCGGCTGCGCATGGCCGCGTCCTGCATCGGCCGGTTTTCCGGGCGGGTGATCGAGTTGAAGGTGCCACCGATGTTGCCGGCGGCGATTTCCTTGCGGATCAGTTCCCGGGGCATTTCCGGGCCGATGCTGATCAGGCGCAGTTGGCCGATCTTTTCGTCCAGGGTCATCTGCTTCATCAGGTTGCCGATGAACGCATCCTTGTTCTCGAGGCCGGCAGGCGTGGTGCCAGCCCATACCGAGTGACTGGCCAGGCCGATGGCAAGGCCCAGCAAACACAACTTCTTCATGAATAGTTTTCTCAAAAGCCCACACAATGGTCATCGAGACGCATCGGCCAGCCAAAATTTAGGGAGCGACTATTGTTGTTCGGGTAAATGCAGCAAACTTTGCAACTCTTTATTCGCGCTGGGCATCTTTTAGCCGATTGGCTCGATGCAATCCAGTGGCGAGGGCAGATTAAGTCCCGGGTAGTCGATTGGGCGGGACACAGAGCCATTACCAAAGCACAGGGCAAGGGAGCACACGGACATGAATGTACAACAGCGCTATCGTTCGGCCTGGCAAATGACGGTTTTGCTGGTGCTGGGCTCGGTATTGGCCGGCTGCGGCATCAACACCATTCCGACCCTTGACGAGCAGGCCAAGGCAGCCTGGTCGCAGGTACAGAACCAGTATCAGCGGCGCGCCGACCTGATTCCCAATCTGGTGGAAACGGTCAAGGGCTATGCCCAGCACGAGCAGGACACCCTGACGGCGGTCATCGAGGCCCGAGCCAAGGCGACGTCGATCCAGGTTGACGCCAATACCCTCGACAACCCGGAAAAACTCAAGCAATTCCAGCAAGCCCAGGACCAGCTCAGCGGCGCACTCAGCCGTTTGATGGCGGTGTCCGAGCGTTACCCGGACCTCAAGGCCAACCAGAACTTCCTGGCCCTGCAATCGCAACTCGAAGGCACTGAAAATCGTATCGCCGTGGCGCGTCGCGATTTCATCCTCGCGGTACAGAAGTACAACACTGAAATTCGTACGTTCCCCGGCCGTCTGTGGCACACGGTGATGTACAGCAACTTGCCGTTGCGCGAAACCTTCGAGGCCACCAGCCCCGATGCCGACAAAGCGCCGCAAGTGAAGTTCTGAACCGGTCCGCAGCCCGGCAGTGACGCCGGGCTGCGCCTGGAGCGAATAGGGATGAGGTACTGATGCGCGTCTTTCGAATGAGCCTGGTGCTGGTGCTCTGGGTATTTGCCATCACCGCACAGGCCGAGCTGAAATTTCCGGCGCTGACCGGACGGGTGGTAGATAACGCCCAGATGATCGAGCCGGCGGTACGCGAGCAACTCGCCCAACAATTGCAGGCCCATGAGCAGACCACGGGCGAACAATTGGTGGTGGTCACTCTGGCCAACCTGCAAGGCACCAGCATTGAAGACTTCGGTTATCAATTGGGCCGCTATTGGGGGATCGGGCAGAAGGACAAGAACAACGGCGCGCTGTTGATCGTTGCGCGGGACGAGCGCAAGTTGCGGATCGAAGTCGGTTACGGCCTGGAAGACCGGCTGACCGATGCGCAAAGCTCGGTGATCATCAATCAGGTGATCACCCCGGCCTTCAAGGCCGGCAATTTCAGCAAGGGCATCAGCGACGGTGTGGCGGCGATGCTGGTGGTGCTGGGCGGTAATCCGCTAGATGAGCCGGCCACGGCTTATGGCGCCGGCGGCGACGATGCCAGCGATTTCGTCGGCCAGCATCCGGGGCTGTTCGTGTTTCTGGTGGTGCTGTTCATCCTGACGGTGTTTGTCTGCCAAATGCTCGGGATCTTGCCCAGTGGCGGTCGCGGAGGCGGCGGTGGCATGGGAGGGGGCGGTTTCGGCGGCGGAGGTTTTGGTGGCGGCTCTGGAGGTGGATTCGGCGGAGGAGGGGGCAGTTTCGGGGGCGGCGGATCGTCGGGCGGCTGGTGAAGACAACAATGAGTGAGCAAGTACAACCATGGCATTACTGAGCGAATACGAGCAGCGTCAGGTCGCCGAGGCGATCGCCCGGGTCGAGCGCGACACCGACGCTGAACTGGTCACCGTGCTGGCGGCACGGGCTGATGACTACACCTACATTCCCTTGCTCTGGGCCAGCCTGCTGGCGTTGATCGTGCCCGGCCTGGTGCACTACGTCTCGGGGTGGATGAACATGCACACGCTGCTGCTGGTGCAGTGGGTGAGTTTCATTGCCCTGTGCCTGATCTTCCGGATTCCGGCGCTTACCACGCGCCTGATCCCGCGGGCCGTGCGTCACTGGCGCGCCTCGAACCTGGCGCGTCGGCAGTTCCTCGAGCAAAACCTGCACCATACCGTTGGCAGTACCGGCCTGCTGATTTTCGTCTGCGAAGCCGAGCGCTACGTCGAGATTCTGGCGGACGAAGGCATTTCCCGGCATCTGGACAACCAACAATGGGAACCCATCGTCGCGGCCTTTACCCGGCAGGTGAGGCAGGGTCAAACGTTGCAGGGCTTCGTCAGTTGCATCGAGGCCTGTGGCGAGTTGCTCAAGGTGCATGTCCCCGTGACCCACGTGCGCAATGAGTTGCCCAATCGGCTGGTGGTGCTTGGCTGAGCAGAAAGGCCGATGGGCTGAAGGGGCAACGAGCCGGGATAAAAATAACTCCGTGCCCTCAAGCCCCATCCCCCCTAAAATAACGGCCATTCCCTGTTTTGCACCGCCCGAGGCGTTTTCTTCATGTCCGTTACCGCAACTCCCGCCAGCCTCACGCCCGATCACCACGGTCAATTCATCGAGCTCTTGAGCAGCAGCCTCGCGCAGCAGGCGTTCATCAAGCTGGTGCTGGCCAAGTACGTCGGCGACGAAGCGGACCTGCAACGCATCATCATCAAGCAACTGACGGTCAAGGAGCAGGCGTGCCTGTCTTTCGTCTATCGCTACAAGACTCGCGACATCACCAAGAACTTCCCGCTCGAAGAGGGCGTGGCGACGGTTGCCAGCTTGTTGCCGCAAGCGTTCAAGAACGCCCATCTGCTGTCGCTGACTGACGAGGTGCAGCTCGAGTACAGCAAGAAGGGCAAGAGCTCGCTGTTCAAGAGCAAGCCCCAGCAGCTGCGCGAAGTGCCCACTGGCGAACACAACCGTGAGAAAAACCGTTTCCTCGACCTGAACCGGCCGTTCCTCGTCGACTTGGGTGTGACCAATAAACAACACGAGCTGATTCCGGCGATGTCGCGCAAGTGGAAGCAGATCAACAAGTTCATCGAAGTCTTCAGCCATGCCTTGACCTCCTCGCCGCTGGCGCTGGACAAACCGGTGCAAGTGGCGGACTTCGGATCGGGCAAGGGCTATCTGACCTTTGCCATTCACGATTACCTGCGCAATACCTTGAAGGCCGAGGGCGTGGTGACGGGCGTCGAGCTGCGCGAGGACATGGTGACTTTGTGCAACGCCGCCGCCGGACGCCTCGAACATCCGGGCCTGGTATTCAAGTGCGGTGATGTACGCAGTGTGGCGCCCAGCGAGCTGGACGTGATGATTGCCCTGCATGCCTGTGACATCGCCACGGATTACGCGATCCACACTGGCATCCGTTCCGGGGCGTCGATCATCATGTGCTCGCCGTGCTGCCACAAACAGATTCGCCTGCAGATCCAGAGCCCGGCGTTGCTCAAGCCGATGCTGCAATACGGCCTGCACCTGGGGCAGCAGGCGGAGATGGTCACCGACAGCCTGCGCGCACTGTTCCTGGAAGCCTGTGGTTATGAGACCAAGGTGTTCGAGTTCATCTCCCTGGACCACACCAACAAGAACAAGATGATCCTGGCGGTCAAGCGCGCCGAGCCGGTGGATCCGGCCCAGCTGCTGGTTAAGATCGAAGAACTCAAGGCCTTCTATCAGATCAGTGAGCACTGCCTGGAAACCTTGCTGCGCGCCGACGGTCTGCTCGGCTAGGCCGTGGCGGGGCGCGCCGGCTGCACCGCCGTCTTGCGCCCCATGATCACCGTGACGATCACCCCGGCGGCAAACACCCAGGTGACCGGCTCGACGTGCTCACCGAAGAACAGGGCCGAAAACGCGATGGTGAAAAAAATCTGCAGCAATTGGATTTGACTGACCCGGGCGATGCCACCCATGGCCAGCCCGGCGTACCAGGCGAAGAAGCCGATGAACTGCGAGAACAGCGACACGTAACCGAAGGCCCACCAGGTTTTGCTCGAGATTGCGCCCTGATGCTGGGCGGCCAGGTACAGCACCGGGCCGATCAACAGCGGCGTCGACAGCACCAGCGCCCAGCAGATCACCTGCCAGCCGCCCATTTCTTTGGCCAGGCGTCCACCCTCGGCGTAGCCCAGGCCGCCGACGGCAATTGCTCCGAGCATCAGCAGATCGCCAGCCTGAGTGCTGCCTGCACCACTGATCAGCGCATAACCCAGGACCAGCGCACTGCCCAGCGCGGCGCAGGCCCAGAAGGCTTTCGATGGCCGTTCATGGGACAGCCACGCCGCATAGAGCGCGACACACAGGGGTTGCAAGCCGTTGACCAGGGCGCCATGGGAGGCCGGCAAGGTTTGCATGGCCCAGGCCGACAGCACCGGAAACCCGAGAATCACGCCAGCAATTACCAGGCTCAGGCCCTTGATCTGTTGCCAGGTCGGCCATTTCTCCCGACGCCACAGCAGCAGTGCCGCCGCCGGAATGGCCGCGAACAAGGCGCGGCCCAGGCCGTTGAGCAAGGGATGGAGTTCCTGCACCACGATGCGGGTGAAGGGCAGGGTCAGGCTGAAAATGATGACGCCGAGCAGGCCTAGAGCCATGCCGGTGTTTTCGCGCGAGGACATATCGGTAACCCGAGTCGAATAGGGCGGTAAGTGTCGCCATCTAGCCACAAACCCAAGGTCAGACGCTGTTACAGCTAGGCACAGAGTTATCCGTACAGTTTGAGCGACGGGTCGGCGTAGTAGCGGGTTGTTACCCCGCCGCGTGGATTCGGACTACCTTGAATACTCTTCCTGCCCATGTATTACCCAGAGGAGTCCTGCCCATGGCTGCGAAAAAGATCTTGATGCTGGTTGGCGATTACGTCGAAGACTACGAAGTGATGGTGCCGTTCCAGGCTCTGCTGATGGTCGGTCACAGCGTGCACGCCGTGTGCCCGGATAAAACCGCCGGGCAGACCGTACGCACCGCGATCCACGACTTCGAGGGCGATCAGACCTACAGCGAAAAGCCCGGTCACCTGTTCGCCCTGAACTTCGACTTCGCCAAGGTCGATGCCGCCGATTACGACGCTTTGCTGGTGCCAGGCGGGCGTGCGCCGGAGTACCTGCGGCTGAATGAAAAAGTCCTGCAACTGGTGCAAGCCTTCGACAAGGCCGGCAAGCCGATTGCGGCGGTCTGTCACGGCGCGCAACTGCTGGCGGCGGCGGGCATTCTCGAGGGCCGTGAATGCAGCGCCTACCCGGCGTGTGCCCCGGAAGTACGCCTGGCGGGTGGCACCTTTATCGATATTCCCGTGACCGAGGGCCACGTCCAGGGCAATCTGGCCACCGCGCCGGCCTGGCCAGCGCACCCCAACTGGCTGGCCGGCTTCCTCGGCCTGCTGGGCACCAAAATCACTTTGTAAGCGGAGACCTGCGCATGTGCGAGCTGTATGTCAAAGCCGACCCGATCCTCTACGAGTCACGCTCGCGCTCGCTGCGTATCTGCGGGGTGGTGACCACGCTGCGCCTGGAGAACCAGTTCTGGGACATCCTCAGCGAAATCGCCGAGGTCGATGGCATGACCACCAACCAGCTGATTGCCAAGCTCTATGAAGAGGTAATGGATTATCGCGGCGAAGTGGTCAACTTCGCCTCGTTCCTGCGGGTCAGTTGCACCCGCTACCTGAGCCAGCGCAGGGCCGCGCCTGCCGAGTTGACGGTGGTGCATTCGGCGCGCAAATGAGTGTGAAGTGGCTAAATTGCTGGCGCGGGCTTTACTGAAGAGGCCGGGATTCCTAGAGCGCTGTCCCCTGTAGGAGCGAGCCTGCTCGCGAAAAACGTCAACGATAACGCGGACATCCTGAACGAATGCGGCGTGCTGAAGTTCTTCGCGAGCAGGCTCGCTCCTACAAGGGGGTGGCGTCGAATTCCTTTATCCATCAGGAGCAACCCCATGTCTGGATGGTACGAGTTGAGTAAAAGCAGCAACGGTCAATATCGCTTTGTACTGAAAGCCGCCAACGCCGAAACCATTCTCCACAGCGAGCTGTACACCACCCGGGCTGCGGCCGAGGGCGGTATTGCCTCGGTCCGCAGCAACAGTCCGTTGGAGGAGCGCTACGAGAGAAAGTCCACCAAAGACGGCCATCCGTACTTCAACCTCAAGGCCGCCAATCATCAAATCATCGGCAGCAGCGAGGCCTACTCTTCAGAGGCGGCCCTGGAAAAAGGCATCGCCAGCGTCAAGAGCAATGGCGCGACTTTGGTGGTCAAGGACAAGACACTGCCCGTCCTGTAACCAACCCGGGTCAGCGCAAGCTGTCGAGCAAGCCCTGCAGTTGGCTGCATCCGGCTTCACCAAGGGGGAATACTGGCAGTCGCGGGTCACCGGCTTCCAGGCCGGTCATGCGCAAGCCGGCCTTGATGGTTGCCGGCAATCCACCCTTGAGAATGAAATCGAGCAACGGCAACTGGCGGTAGAACAGCGTCCGCGCCTTGTCCAGGTCATTGGCCAGCACGGCCTGGTACAGCTCGCCATTGAGCTGCGGGATCAGGTTCGGTGCCGCCGTGCACCAGCCCGCGGCACCGGCGGCGAAGGCTTCCAGCGCCAGCGGATTGCAGCCGTTGTAGAACGGCACCCGGCCTTCGCCGAGCACTTGCAGCTTGTGCATGCGCTGGATGTCACCGGTGCTCTCCTTGACCATGGTCACGTTGTCCACGGCATTGAAAATCCGCAAGATCAGCTCCACGGACATGTCGGTGCCGCTGGTGGCGGGATTGTTGTAGAGCATGATCGGCACGCCAATGCTGGCGCCGATGGTCTGGTAGTGGGCGAGGATTTCCGCTTCGCTGAGCTTCCAGTAGGACGTCGGCAACACCATCACTGAGTCGGCGCCATGGGCCTCGGCAAAGCGCGCGCGGCGCACGGCCTTGGCGGTGGTCAGGTCGGAGACGCTGACGATGGTCGGTACACGTTTGTCGACATGGCGGATGCTGAATTCGCTGACCAGATCCCATTCCGCGTCGCTCAGGTAGGCGCCTTCGCCGGTGCTGCCTAGCGGAGCGATAGCGTGGACGCCGCCGTCGATCAGGCGATCGATGGAGCGGCCAAGGGCGTCCAGGTCGATGCCTTCGCCGCTCGCAGTGAACGGGGTGATGGTGTAGCCGATGATGCCGTGGATGTTCGGGTTGGACATATTATTTCTCCAGAAAGCCAGTCAGTGGGTTCAGTTCAGGCAATCGGCGTGTCGACGCAGAATTTGCCGGGCGTAGTAGTTGAACGCAGCGCCGTGGCGCTTGGGTCTGGAGATCCAGTCATGGGCTTCGCGTCCCAGGGCCGGGAGGATCGGTTTGATGTTGCCGGCTGACATGGCCAGCAACTGCAGTTTGGCCGCGCGCTCGATCAGTTGCGCGATCACGCAAGCCTCCTCGATGGTGCGCCCGGTCGACAGCTGGCCGTGGTGGGACAGCAGAATCGCCCGCTTGTCGCCCAGCGCGGCCGCGATGATTTCACCTTCTTCATTACCCACCGGCACCCCAGGCCAGGCCTGGAGAAAACCGCAGTCCTCGTACAGCGGACAGAGGTCCATGTGGGAAATTTCCAGCGGCACTTCCAGCATTGATAAGGCGGCGACGTGGGTCGGGTGGGTGTGGATGATGCAGTTCACATCCGGGCGGGCGCGGTACACCCAAGAGTGAAAGCGGTTGGCCGGGTTGGGCATGCCGTGACCCTCCAGCACTTCCAGGTCTTCATTGACCAGTAGCAGGTTGTTCGCGGTGATTTCATCGAAACCCAGGCCCAATTGCTGGGTGTAGTAGGTACCGGGTTGCGGGCCACGGGCCGTGATCTGTCCGGCGAGGCCGGAGTCGTGACCGTTTTCGAAGAGGGTGCGACAGGTCAGCGCCAGCTTTTGTCGATCGGTCCACGTATTATCCGCCAGGCTGCTTTGCATCTGCGTCAGCGCCTGCTTGATGAGTTGCTCTTTGGGTAGTGCTAATGTCTTGGCCATATCGGCTGTCCTATGCAGAAACCAGTGGACGTCGGATGTGGTTCTCCCGCTGCTCGCAAGGTCGCCGGGGTTGCACATGACACTTAAGAGGCTATATGACACGTTGTGTCATTGGCAAGAGATAATCGTCGCCTCCTTGATGGATTAATCGCTGCGCATGTCTATCCGTTTGAAATTACTGCGAAAAAAATTGGGCGTGACCCTTGAGGCGCTGGCTGAAAAGTCCGGCATGACCAAGAGCTATTTGTCGAAAGTCGAGCGTGGGCTGAACACCCCGTCGATCGCTGCGGCGCTGAAGCTGGCCAAGGCGTTGAACGTTAAGGTTGAGGAGCTGTTTTCCGAGGACAACGTCCATCTGGACAGCTACAGCCTGGTCCGCGCCCATGAGCGCCAGTCGTTGGCCGCCAACGACCAGGCCCCCGGTTACGCGGTGCTGGCCCATCAGGTCAGCGAACGCAGCCTGTTGCCGTTCATCATTTATCCGCCCACCGAGTTCACCGACAAGAGCTTCAAGGAGCACGTCGGTGAGGAATTTCTATTCGTCCACGAAGGCCGGGTCGAAGTCGATTTCATGAGTGAACGGGTGATTCTCGAGCGCGGCGATGCGTTGCACTTCAACGCCCAGAAACCCCATCGCCTGCGCTCGGTCGGCGAGGTACAGGCGCAGCTGCTGGTGGTGGTCAACAGCCGGGAGGAGTGAGCAGGCGGCTCAGACCTCGACCGGAACCGACAGCTGTGGATGGCCCAGGGCATGGGTCTTGGAATCGAAGAAGCGCAGTTCGATGTCGCTCTCGGCAAACACTTTCCCATAGTGACGCTTCTGGCTCTGGATAAACGCCGCACTGCGCGGGTAGATCGAGATTGCCACGGTTTTCGGCCGGGCCTGGATCAGCGCCTGGACGATGTGCGCGTCCTGCTTGCCGAGGCTGTGACCGAAGATGCACAGCGCGTCGTGCTGCTGCAGCAGTTGGTCGTAGCAGAACGATAGATAGTCCGAACTGCGGATGGTCTTGAGCTTGTCTTCGCTGCTGCCTTCGTTGATGAACAGCGGCACGTCGTCCAGGGTCTTGATCGTATTGTTGATCGCAAAGTTGCCCAGCAGCGTGCCCTCGGTCGAGGTCAGCTTGCGCGCCGTGCCGTCCTGGTTGCGCACCAGGTGCAGGCCGCCGTGCAGGTACAACAGGCGAGTCTTGTTGGTGGCGGAGGCGCTCAGCTCGAAACGCGGCTCGCTGCCCTGGAACAGGTCGTCGATAGCCGCCGGGGCCTGCTGGATCGCCCAGTAGTTGAGGAGGTCGTAGTTGGTGGTGAACACGGTTGGGTAGCGGCTCAGTTCGGCGCTGATGGCCTGCAGACTCGAGGGCTGCACCAGACGCCACGGAATGTGTACCGCATGCACCGTATTGATCAGCGCTTCCTTGATCGCGTAGTAGCGATTGCGTGGCGCCGCAGAGCTGACGGCCAGGGCCTTGTTGACCCGGCTGGTGGTCTTCAGGGCGCTGAGCACCTGCTCGAAACTGCGGGTGCCGAGGGCGTCGAAAACGCTCAACTCGGATGGGCTCAAGGGCTTTTCTTCGACAGTGCGGGCGTTTTCGAACAAGGAGTCGTAGGCAAAGTCGTCCCAGACTGCGCGGCTGGCGCCGTTGCCCACCAGCAGGGCGCTGAAATCGGTGGTGGCGCGCAACGCGGTCCAGTCTTCAAGGTGGGTATCAACATCCTGGAAATCGCTCATTGCGTCACTCTTCTCAAGCCGGTGGGAACTGGGCGCAGACTTTATCACGACCGGCCATTGAGCCAGATCAAGATGCACGCCTGGGGATGGGGCGAAGCTGGGGCTATTCGCTGACCCGCTGCGGTCGGCCCATCGCAGAGGAATTGCCATGACCAGCACATTTTTCATTCCCGCCGTGAACATCATGGGCAACGGGTGCCTCGATGAAGCCATGACCGCCATTCGCAACTACGGCTTTCGCAAAGCGCTGATCGTCACCGACGTCGGGCTGGTCAATGCCGGTATCCCGGCGCTGATCGCGGAAAAACTCGCGCAGCAGGACGTCGACTCGGTGATCTTTGACGGCGCCAAACCCAACCCGAGCATTGCCAACGTCGAAAGCGGCCTGGCCCTGCTGCAGCGCAGCGCCTGTGACTGTGTGATCTCCCTCGGCGGCGGTTCACCCCATGATTGCGCCAAGGGCATTGCCCTGTGCGCCACCAATGGCGGCAAGATTGCCGACTACGAGGGCGTCGATCGCTCGCTCAAGCCGCAACTGCCGCTGATCGCCATCAACACCACCGCCGGCACTGCCAGCGAAATGACCCGTTTCTGCATCATCACCGACGAATCGCGCCACGTGAAAATGGCCATCGTTGACCGCAACGTCACGCCGTTGCTGTCGGTCAACGATCCGGCCCTGATGGTTGGCATGCCCAAGGGGCTGACCGCCGCCACCGGCATGGACGCCCTGACTCACGCGATCGAAGCCTATGTGTCGACCGCCGCGACGCCTATTACCGACACCTGTGCGCTCAAGGCCATCGAGTTGATCAGCCTCAATCTGCGCCAGGCCGTGCGTGATGGCAGTGATATGAACGCCAGGGAAAACATGGCCTACGCGCAGTTTCTCGCCGGCATGGCATTCAACAACGCATCGCTGGGATTCGTACATGCCATGGCGCACCAACTGGGTGGTTTCTACGATTTACCCCACGGCGTGTGCAACGCGGTGTTGCTGCCGCACGTACAAACCTTCAACGCGACGATCTGCGCCGAACGCCTGGCCGTGGTGGCGCAAGCGATGGGCAGCGATATCCAGGGCTTGAATGCGGAGCAGGGCGCCGAGGCGGCCATCGTGGCGATCCGGGCGCTGGCCAGGGATGTGCAGATCCCCGCCGGCTTGGGCGACCTTGGCGCCAAACTGGAAGACATTCCGATCCTCGCCGCCAACGCCTTGAAAGATGCCTGCGGCCTGACCAACCCGCGTGCCGCTGATCAACGCCAGATCGAAGCAATCTTCCGCAACGCGTTCTGAGCCCCTGCCTCAGCCGGGCGTCACCAGCGCCCGGCCCGGCGTGGCACTGAAATGAATCAGACCCACGCCGGCAATCAACAGCACGGCACCGAGCAACTTGCTCAGGTTCAGGGGCCGCTCTGCCAGGCCGAACCAGCCGAAATGGTCGAGCAGTAGCGAGGCCACCACTTGTCCGGTCAGCGCCAGGGCGATAAAACCCGAGGCGCCCAGTTTAGGCAGCAGCATCAGGGCCAGCGCGATAAAGCACACGCCGAACGCGCCGCCGGCCCACATCCACAGCGGTGCCTTGCTGATAAAACCCAGGGACGGTAGCGGCAAGCGCAGGGCGATGATCACTGGCAGCAACACCAGGATGCTGACCATCAATGAAGCCAGGGTGGCCCATAACGGATGGCCAAGGCCGCGGCTGAGGTTGGCATTGATTGCGCTTTGGAAAGGCACTACGGCACCGGCAATCACCGCAAGTATTAGAAATCCAGCCCAGTGCAGGGTCGTCATGATTAATTCTCCATCAGGTTTTACTGGACCTTAAGCTATTCGTCGCGCAAATTTAAATTCTGATTTGCTATCCAGAACATGCACACTATGAATGATCTGCGCCGCATCGATTTGAACCTGCTGGTGATCCTCGACGCCCTGCTCAGTGAGCAGCACGTCACCCGCGCCGCCGAGCGCCTGCACCTGAGTCAGCCAGCGGTGAGCCATGCCCTGGCGCGCCTGCGCGATGTGCTCGGCGATCCACTGCTGGTGCGTGCCGGTGGCGGATTGGTCGCCACTGCGCGAGCGCTGGAGTTGGCGGCGCCGTTGGCCGAGGCGCTGGCACAGGTGCAAGCGCTCCTGGCGCCGAACACCTTTGATCCTGCATCGGCCAAACGCCGATTTCGCGTGGCGATGTCTGACTACGGTGCCGCCATTGTCCTGCCTGGCCTGATCCGTCGTCTGCGCCAGGACGCCCCGGGCATCGACCTGCAAATCAGTCATGCCAGCCGCGAAGGCATGCTCGATGCGGTGCTCAATGGTGATATCGACCTGGCCGCCGGCGTCTTTCCCGAACTGCCCCCGGCGTTGTGCAGCCAGCCGCTGTTCGAAGAACGCTTCGTTTGTCTGGTGGATCGCCAGGGCCTGCCGGCCAGTGCTGAACTCGACTTGCCCACCTACCTGACACGGCCCCATGTGTTGCTGGAGATGCGCGGCAGCGGCACGCCGGAAATCGAGCGCGCGCTGACCTCCCTGAACTTGCGCCGCCATGTCGCCATCAGCCTGCCGCACTGGAGCGTCGCGCCGCAGTTGATCCTCGGCACCGATCTGATCCTCACCGTCGCTGCCCGTGGCCTGAACGGCATCGACGATCCGCAGTTGGTGATCCTGCCGCCGCCGTTTCATATCCCCTCGTTTACCTTCGTTCTGGTCTGGCATGAGCGCCGGGGCGGTGACCAGGCATTGAACTGGTTGAATCGGCAGATCGCACAGGCGATAGTGCACGGCTGACTTTCTGAATTCGATCGACACAAGGAACACGGAATGACCTTGAAATACCGCTGGCTGGGATGCGTGGCAATGAGTGGTGCTCTGGGGGCGACCCAGGCTTATGGCCGCTGCGAACAACCGTCATTGCCCGAGGGCGTACCGGGTTACTCGGTGTGCAAGGAGTGGCCGGCCTACGACGGCCAGACCATCACCGCACTGTCGCAGATAGAGCCTGATCCGACCCTGAGCGATGCCCCCGATGGCACCGGCATGTACGACCTGAAACTGGCGGTGGTCTCGAGCATCGACGGCAAGCCGCTGGCCCGCTACGCCCAGGCCTCGGTGTACAGCTCCGACGCCGTGCGCTTCGACGGCCTGAGCATCGACACTGCCCGCTACAAACTGACCTCCGACCTGCGGGCCTTTGGCGTGCGTGCCGGTTTCACCGGTTCGTCGCGGGCCAACCCGTTCGAACAGGCCGTGCTGTCGCTGTACGTGCGTGAAGGCAACGCCTTGCGTCCGGTCCTCGAACAATTGGTGATCGAGTCGAGCAATGGCGAGTGGGATACCAATTGCGCGGGTGAATTCAGTCGCACCCAGCGTACCCTCGACCTGGCTAAAACCAGCAGCCACGGCTTTGCCGATCTGATCGTGCGCTCGGTGACCACGGGGACGCAGAGCACGTTGGGCAAGACCGACTGCGAGTCCACCGACACCGTCGGTAAAACGGTGCTGACGACTTTGCGCTATGACGGTCGGCAGTATGTGGTGCCGAAGGATATGCGGGGAGTCTGACGTTAGCAGGAGCCGGGCGGCAGGCGACGGGTGTGAAAGCCCCGTCGTACTTGCAATCGGCCTTGGCGAACTCGGTAAGGAATGAAGTAGGGGTGACCTGGGACCGTCCATTGCCGGGAAACGGGCCAAGAGTTCGACACTGGAGAAGATGCTCGCGACAAAGCCCGCTGCTGCCTGCGGATTCTCCAGGGCAATGTGCGCGGCTTCGTCATCGATGTTTTTGAGCGCTGTTCTCAGCCACTCATCTTTATCCAGTCGGTGCTGCGCTGACCTATCTCGTGATACAACGCCTCTTCCCGCTCGACCAGACCTGGAGTTATCCCGCATGACCGCATCTCTGTTGTTGGCTGTACTCGCTTCGGGCTTTATCTACGGGATCACCCCAGGCCCCGGCGTGCTCGCGGTGTTCGGGATCGGTGCGGCTCGTGGTCGACGGGCTGGCGCGGGATTTCTTTGCGGGCATCTGTTGGGGGATGTGGTCTGGTGCAGCACCGCACTGGTTGCGATCGTCGGTGCGCGGGAGATCGGCAGCAGCGCTTTCGACGTGCTAGGGGTGCTCAGTGGCTTGTATCTGTTCTGGCTGGGCATGCGCGCCATTCGCGCGCGTCGCTCCACTGACGATGCGCCGCAAGGGGCGGCCCGGCAACCGTTCTGGCACGGCATCATGTTCGGCTTGACCAATCCCAAGGCCTACCCGGTGGCCGTGGCGACCTTTACCGCGTTGCTGTCCAGCCGTGCCGAATTGCTGCAGTGGTCGATGTTGCCCGCACTTATTTTTCTGAGTTTCCTTGGTGGCATTTTGGCATACGCTATCCTTATCGGAATTGTAGGCGCTCGTCGGGTGCGCACGCTGTATCAGCGTCATGAGCTGGCAATTACTCGGATTTGCGGGGTAATGTTCGTCGGTTTTGCCATCAACGCCTTGCTGCACGCGGTGCCGGGGTTGCTGGCCAACAAGAGTTGAGGTTGGGCGCAAGGCTGCGCCAGCTATGTACGACCACCGCCTGGGAGGGGAGTGGTCAGGTCCTGGAGAGATACTCACGGCTGCATTTTTGGACAGTATCCATCTTCGATGACCAGCAAAAACTCTGCACCATTGGCCAGCTATATCGACCTGCTGCTCGACGTCGTGTGTGCCGTCGACAGTCAGGGACGCTTTGTATTTGTCAGCGCTTCCTGCGAGCAGGTATTTGGCTACACGCCGGACGAACTGATCGGCCAGCCGATGATCGAGATGGTCCACCCGGCGGATCGCCAGCGCACCCTTGATGCCGCCCGGAAAATCATGAGCGGCCAACCCAATCCCAACTTTGAAAACCGCTACCTGCGCAAGGACGGCCAGGTGGTGCACATCCTCTGGTCGGCGCGTTGGTCGGAGGTCGATCAATTGCGTATCGCAGTCGCCCGTGACATCACCGAGCGCAAGCAAGCCGAGTCACGGCAGGCGGCGCTCTACGCAATCTCCGAGGCCGCCCATGCCGCCGAGGATTTGCTGGCGCTGTTCAAGCGTATTCATCAATTGATCGGTGAGTGGCTGCCGGCGCTGAATTTCTCGGTGGCGCTCTATGATGAGCACTGCGCGCAACTGGAT
Source organism: Pseudomonas sp. Pse1 (assembly GCF_024519635.1). Lineage (NCBI taxonomy): Bacteria > Pseudomonadati > Pseudomonadota > Gammaproteobacteria > Pseudomonadales > Pseudomonadaceae > Pseudomonas > Pseudomonas sp. Pse1. Next base: position 47,774 of record NZ_JALJRO010000014.1, on the reverse strand, counting down.
TTTCCCTACCATGTCGATGAGCACGAGCGTGAACCCGAACTCAGCGTGACCGGACGGTTGTGTGCCGAAGTAATTCGAAGTGGACAGCCGGTACTGCTGACGCCCGATCAACCGTTTTCCCTGCCCGGATTTCCCGGTGCTATCAGTGATCAGGATTCGCCCTGCTGGTTGGGTGTGCCGCTGAACTCGCAAAAGGGCACCATCGGCGCGTTGATCGTCAAGAGCATGCCTGGCGGCGAACGCTATACCGAACGCGATAAGGAGCTGTTGCAGTACGTCTGTGCCCAGGTGGCGGCTGCCATCGAGCGCAAGCAACTGCATCATCGTTTGCAATTCATGGCCCAGCACGACTACCTGACTCGTCTGCCCAATCGCGAGCTGTTGCGTGAACGGCTGGCCAAGGCCCTGAGCAAGGCTCAGTTGGACAGTAGCCGTATGGCGCTGCTGTACGTCGATCTGGATCATTTCAAACAGGTCAACGACACGTACGGTCACGGCGTGGGCGACATGCTTTTGCAGGCCGTGGCGAACCGCTTGCAAGGTTGCGTGCGGGAGACGGACACCGTGGCGCGGATTGGCGGCGACGAATTCGTGGTGCTGCTTGACAGTATCCAGGCCGCCGAAGACGCCTCACGCGTGGCAAGCAAGATTCGCCAGGTGCTGGGCCAGCCGATGCGGCTCGACAGTCATAGCCTGAATATCCTGCCGAGCATAGGCATTGCCCTGTACCCCGAGCATGGCCGTGAGGAGCATCAGCTGTTCAAACATGCGGACGAAGCCATGTACGCCGCCAAGCGCCTGAGCGACCGGCTCGACCCGGCTTGAGGTTCCGCTCGTCGTGGGCTGGATGGCTTTTTTTAAACCTTTGCGCGGTTTTACCTTCCAAAGAGTGTCGGGGGCGCCTCGACGTTTCTTTTTGTCTGTTCAAGGAGGGCGAAACCATGAAACCCATGGCCAGCCGATTATCGATCATTAGTGTTGCCGCTTTGCTGAGCCTGGGCGCCGGCAGCGCATGGGCCCAGTCACCGGCCGAATTCATCAACGAAGTATCAGCTCAGGGCATGGCCGACATCGAAGCCAGCCGCCTGGCGCATCAGAAATCCGAGTCCAAGGAGGTCAAGGACTTCACCATCGTGGTCATCAACGACCGCACCACGGCCAATCAGCACCTGGCGAAAATCGCCAAGAAACTCGACCTGCCCGTTGCCCCTCGCGAAGAGGTCATGGACAAGGCCAAAACCTTGATACCCGAGGTCAAGGAAGGCGAGTCATTCGATTCGGCCTACGCGGCCAGCCAGGTGCAAACCACCGAGCAGGCCATCGAGCAATTGCAGGAGGAGGCGAGGACCACCGACGTGCCGGAGCTCAAGGCGTTTGCCGAAGAAACCCTGCCCAAGCTCGAGCAACACTTGCAAATGGCCAAGACGTTACTGGCGAGTCGCTGAGTCATTTCAGCATTGGTTCAAATCCTGCTGCCCGTTGGCAGCAGGTGCTTCTTCCAGTGCAATCGACTGACCCTCACCGATTTTCCGGTAGCGTTTTCTCAGGGCCTCAAGCTCATTGAGGTCGAGGGCTTCGAGTCCGAGCATGGCGTTCTGCGCATCCTTGGTCACCCGCAGCAACTCATCGATCTTCAGGTGCAGAATGTCGGTGTCGCGGTTCTGCGTGTTCTGGATCAGGAACACCATCAGGAAGGTGATGATGGTGGTCGAGGTATTCACGATCAATTGCCAGGTGTCGTTGTAATCAAACAGCGGCCCGGTCAGCGCCCAGCCGACGATCAGCACGATGGCCAGGAGGAACGTCCTCGGACTGCCCGCCCACAACGCCAGCTTCTGAGACGCCTTTGCGAACTTCATTACCGTGCTCCTTATTGGGATATGCCTGGAATTCAGACCACGGCGGAGTGGGGGAATTTCCTTGAAATTATTCAGCAGGCAGACAGCCATCTGCTGCTAAAAAAGCCCCCACGCCAAGCAGGAGCGAAGCGGTATTCGGGGGCAAGTGAACGTTCATCGTGGGCGTGTGTTGCGCCCACGATGATTGCGCCGCTAACGCTCGACGGCCACCAACAACATCATCGGTCGCTCCCGTTCTTCGACCAGTGCCGGCAACTCGGCGACCTGCTGGGCAGTCGGCCCCCATTCGTTGACATGGACAATCCGCAAGCCGGCCGCGATCAGCAGATTCAACAATGTCCCGATTGTGCGGTGCTGTTTGATCACACCCTCCGCCAGCCAATTTGTGATCCGCTCCCCCTCCATCTGATAGCTGTCCACCGGCCATGAGCGTTGACCTTGTGCGTCGACAATCCAGCCCGGATTGCGTGGGGCCATGAAGATCGGGTGCTCGATGGAAAACACTAAGCGGGCTCCAGGCGCCAATGCGTCATGGACGCGCGTGAACAGGCCGGGTAGATCCTTTATGTAGTGCAGCGCCAGAGAGCTGTAGGCCAGGTCGAAACTTTGCGTGGGAAGGTCGAGGCACTCGAGATCAGCCTGGCGGTAGCTGATGTTGCCGGCCTGCGTCGTGGCCTCGGCTTTTTCGAGCATTTTCTGCGAGACATCAAGTCCGAGCACGCTTTGTGCACCTTGCTCGCTGGCCCAACGGCAAAACCAGCCATAGCCGCAGCCAAGGTCGACCACTCGGAGGTTCTGCAGTGTCGGCAACAGTGCACGCAGCGCTGGCCATTCCGGTGCTGATTCAAGGCCGCCAACGGATCGAGGCAACTGACTGTAGGCCCGGAAAAATCCGGGATCGTCGTAGATGTTCTGGGTCATGGGGGCGGTCTCTTTGAGTTCGAGATATGGGCGCGGATGTTACAACCTGTGACTGACGGTTGACGGCATTGGCCAGTGCGTCGCTTACTGGCGCCCCACCAGCGATATGCCGAGTCTGGCATGTCGCTGTTTCCTGATCCGTAACAGGAGTATGCGATGAGCTGGTCTGCAAAGCAGTATGTGGCCTTCGAGGACGAGCGTACGCGCCCGGCGCGGGATTTACTGGCGGCGATTCCCGCTGTCGACGCGCGCTCGGTGATCGATGTCGGATGTGGTCCGGGTAATTCGACACAGCTGCTGGTCGAGCGATTTCCCGGCGCGATGGTGCGGGGTCTGGACAGTTCTGGCGACATGATTGAGGCAGCGCGCAAACGCCTGCCGCAGGTGCGTTTCGATCAGGCCGATATCGCCAACTGGAACGAAGCCGGTCCCTTCGATGTGATCTTCGCCAACGCCGTGTTCCAGTGGCTGCCCGACCACGCCACGCTGCTGCCTGCACTGGTTGGCAAGCTGGCCCCGGGTGGAAGCCTGGCCATCCAGATGCCCGACAATTTGGAGCAACCGCCGCACCGCATGATGCGTGAAGTGGCCGCCCAGGGGCCGTGGGCCGACAAGCTGGCGCACATTGCCGGGCAGCGCACCGCCCTCGACGACGCCACGAACTATTACCAGATACTCTGCGGCTGCAGCGCGCGTGTGGATGTGTGGCGTACTACCTACCACCACCCACTCAAGGGTGGGCCGGCGGCAGTGGTCGAATGGTTCAAGGGCAGTGGCCTGCGACCGTTTCTCGATCCTTTGAACGAAACAGAAAAAAACCAATACCTGGCGCAGTACCTGGAAGCCCTCAAGCCTTACTTTCCTGTGATGGCCGACGGCTCGGTGCTGTTGCCGTTCCCGAGGATGTTCATCGTCGCCACTCGCTGAAGATCATCAGCGCTGCTGTAACACCTTCAACGCCGCCGAGGCCAGAAAGCCGGAGCGGCTTTTTTCTTCCGGGTGATTCAGCACGTATTCGTCAATGCGCGTCAGCAAGTAACCGGGCAGGGTGATATTGAGCTTCTGCGCCTTGCCCAGGTAACGGGTGATATCGATGTCCACCAGCGCCCAGGTCACGTCGCTGTAGGCCGGATTGGCGGCGTGCACAGTGATTTTGTTGGCATGGGGAATGGCTGCGCCGTCATCGGCGAGTATCTCGAAATGCCCCTCGATGGCCTCGCGCGCCATGGCAATGGCATCGTCCAGGTCATCGCCTGCGGAGAAACAACCGGGAATGTCCGGTACTTCCACACCCCAGGCGTGCTCATCGTCGCCCTTGGAAATTGCAATCGGGTAAAGCATGTTCATCGTCCTCAAATAGCGGGTGTGTCGATTCAATTCAGCAAGGCTTGTTGCAGGATGCTCACGGCAGTCTTGGTCAACAGGTCTTTTTTCGGGTGGGGGACCGTCACCAATCCAGGCTTTGTTGGATGTTTGTAGTGGTGATGGCTGCCGCGAACCCGAACCAGATCCCAGCCGTCTGCGACAATCTGGCTAATCAAATATCGACTATTCACATCACGTCCCTGTGCTGTGTAGGTGGTTACTGTACCTACTATTTGTCTTTTATCAACACCATAACCACCATTTTGGCCCGGTAATTGATAAGTGGTAGGGAGCAGTGTAGGAAGCCTGCGCGATTGCTGAGTTCACGTGGCGTGCGGGTGTATTGCGGGGTGATACGCGAGACGCAACCAGGAAGGCGAAGGGAATCGCAGGCATAAAAAAACCGGTCGCTTGGACCGGTTTTTTGGCATCCCCTGTCAGACATTGCCTGGACAAGCGATTGAAATGATGTGGAGCGGGTGAAGGGAATCGAACCCTCGTTATCAGCTTGGGAAGCTGGAGTAATGCCATTATACGACACCCGCTCAGAGCGGCTGACTTTGTACCAGATGTAGCGAAGGATTTGAAGTTTTTCTTTGCGTGATCTGCGTTTACGCCGTTTTTGCCGGGCAGCCTCCTCGGCTTAAGGAACTGCTTTTCCCTAAGGCGAGGAGGCTGCTGGCAAAGACGATTTTTCAGATAGCCAGTGCATGGTGGTCCTGGGTGAAGTGGGAACGCGTTCGGCTTTCATACTGCGCCGGTTTCAGAAAACCCAGCAGTGCCTGGCGACTGTCCCGGCAGGCGGCTTTGTGCTCCATGTCGAGAAAGTGCCCGGTGGCCTCGATGGTGCTGAAGCTGCTGTATTGCACATGGTTGCCAAATATCCTGGCGTCGTCGGCACTGGTGTACTCGTCCCATTCGCCGTTGAGGAACAGCACCGGCACATCGATTTGCTTGGCCGCCTTGAGGTAGCACAGGCAGTCGCTGTTGAGTACCTGGTTGATGTGAAAGTGCATCTGCCCGTATTCGTGTTCGGCCAGGCTGCTGACGTGGCGGTGATTGAAGCGCTTGAACAACGACGGCAAATGTTTGCCGATGGTGTCGTTGACCAGATGACCGACACGGTCGCGGTCGAGGTTGCCGAGGTAGTCGACACCGCGCTCCAGATAATCGCGCATCGGTTCGTTGATCACCGGCGAGAACGAACTGATCACCGCTTTTTCGATCCGTCGCGGGCGGTGGGACAGGGCGATCAGGGTAGCGGCGCCGCCCCATGAGAACGACAGCACGTGCTCGGCGGCGAAGTGGTCGATCAGCTCAAGGAGGATCTGTCCTTCGACTTCCTTGGTGAGCATTTTCTGGTGTTGATTGTGGGCTTTTGACTTGCCCGCGTAGGGCTGATCGTAGAGCACCACATTGAACTGCGGGTGAAGGCTCTTCACCGTTTGGGCAAACGACGCAGTGGTGGCCATCGAGCCGTTGACCAGAATAATGGTCTTCTCTGCGGCACCTGCGCGATAGAACTCCGTGTAAACCCGATACTGACCTTGTATGTCCAGCACAGCGATTTCTGGCCTCATGTCGTAAGACTCCTGGCAAGCGTGTAGGCGCGCAACTGAGTGTGCACGGGCTTTATGACAGGTAGGCATACGCCTGGAAGGAAATGGCCCATGTCGATCCGCTGAGGTCTGGTCGACGGGTATTGTTATAGGCGGGCAGTCTGTCGGGGGATTTGGAGCCTTGAGGCTCTCGACCGACAAAAAGTTGCTTGGATGTACGGTGTGACCTGTCGGTCACATTTCGGCCGACGGTTTGATTCAAGCAGGGCGACGTCTATCGCGCAAGTGCCGTTGGCGAATTGTTCGACAAAGTCTGCCGGGCGGTCATCCGTTCAGAACAGCGCGATCTCGGCGGCGCTGAGGGGGCGGTATTCACCTGGTTGCAGTGTGCTGTCCAGCAACAGCGGGCCCATCCGTTCGCGGTGCAGGCGCAGTACCTTGTTGTCGAAGTGGCCGAACATGCGCTTGACCTGGTGATAGCGGCCTTCGACGATGGCCAGCCGTCCACTGTGGGAGGTCAGCAGCGTCAACTCGGCTGGCTGGGTGGTGAGGTCCTCGAAGGCGAAGTACAGCCCTTGGGCAAAGGTGCGTGTGTACTCGGCGGTAATCGGCTGCTCGGTTTCCACGTAATAGATCTTCGGCAGTTTGGTCTGCGGCTGGGTCAGCCGTCGTGACCAACTGCCATCGTTGGTGATCAGCATCAGTCCGGTGGTGTTGAAGTCCAGGCGGCCGGCGATGTGCAGGTCGTCCTTGTCAGGCTCATGGATCAGATCGAGCACGGTGGAGTGTTGCGGATCGCGTGTGGCGCTGACACAACCCATGGGTTTGTGCAGCATGAAAAAACGCGCCGGTTTGCCGACCTGCAACACCTGATCGTCGCATTCGACGCGACTGAATTCGCGGACCTCGAAATGCGGGTCGCTGACGATCTGCCCATCTACTTTGATCCGTCGCTCGACCAGCAGCAGGCGCACCTGTTTGCGGTTGAAGCAGGGCAGGTTGCTGAGGAAACGGTCAACGCGCATGGGAGTCGGAAGGTGGCAAGTGGGCGCGCATCTTACTCGATGGGCGTACGACTTGCCTGAAGTTGCGATTCGACCCGGGCACAGGCGGGGCACAGGCACGCTTGGTTGCGCAGTTCAGCGGGCAGGGCGGCGAGTACTGCCGGATCAATGGTCACGGCGAAGCACCAGCAGGCGCGGTCGGCGGTTTGTGGATCGGCCAGGCTGCAATCGTTGCGGGCGCCGCAGGCAGGGCAGAGGTCGGGTTTAGGCATAGCTGGTGTGCGGCATCTCTGAGCAGGTGCGGTTACGGCCACTGAGCTTGGCCCGGTACATCGCCTGGTCGGCACGCGACAGCAGGTTATGCAGGGTGTCATCGGGCTGCAGGGTGGTCAGGCCGATGCTTACGGTAATCCGTAAGGCATTTCCTTGATAGCTGTAGCGCTGTTGTTCGATCAAATGACGAACTTTCTCGGCGATTTTCAGAGCAGCGTGGGCGTCGGTGTCCTTCAGCAGCACGATGAACTCCTCACCGCCCCAGCGGCAGACGATGTCGGACTGGCGCAGGCAGCTTTCCAGGTCGCGGGCGAACCCGGCCAGAACCAGGTCGCCAGCCAGATGGCCATGGGTGTCATTCAGGCGTTTGAAGTGATCGAGGTCGAGCAGCATGGCGGTCAGCGGTTTGGGTTCGCGCTGCGCTTCCTGCATCGCTTGCGCCGCGAGCAGATCGAAACCGCGACGGTTGGGCAGGCCGGTCAGACTGTCGAGGGTGGCCTGGGCTTCTATGCGGTTCTGGAAGCGTGTGATCACGCGGATCACCAGCGCCAGGACAATCAGGGTGACGACCAGGCAGATCAACAGATTCAGGTACAGCGACTGGCGAACCTCATGCAAGGCACTGCCTTCGCGCTTGTCGACGAACAGGTACCAGTTCAGTTCCGGAATAAACCGAACATTGAGGAAGTGTCCCTGGCCCTGGGTCATGTATTCGAAGCTGCCGCTGTGGGGTTTGGGCAGCTTGGCCATTAGCTCTTTCATGCTATCGAGCTCGCTCAACGCCTGTCCCACCCGAGCGCCTTGCGGGCCGCCGTCGGCACCGGTCAACACAATGCGGCCTTCGGTATCGACGAAGTACACGCTGCGCTGATAACGCTGCTGATAGGTGTCGATCAACTTGATCACCGCATCGACGGTCAGGCCCACGCCCGCCGCGCCGATGAAATTGTTCTGGTAGTCGTAGACCTTGTAGTTGATGAAAAAGGTCAGGCTGTCCTGGTTGGCCATGTCGACATCGACATTGATTTCGTAGGGCGTGCCCATGTCACGGACGCGGAAGTACCAGATGTCGCGCGGCTCTGTGGTGCTGACTTTCTTCAATACGCCCTTGGCCTGGTAATAGGTCAGGCTGTTGTTGGAGACGAAGAACGCGGTGTAGGCGCCGTAGTGGGTCATGACCTCGTTGAGGTAACGTGTCATTTGCCCGGAGTCCTGTTCACCGGCCACCACCCAGTCACGCAGGAAAGTATCGCGCGACATCATTGAGGAAATCAGGATCGGGCGGACCAGGTCTTTCTGGATCTCCGAGTACACCGTATCGGAGGTCAGGGGCAATTCGGTGTTGACGATGCTGTCGCGGATCGAGGTGCGCGAGGCGTAGTAACTGAGCAGGGAGGTGGCAAGAAAACCGGCGCCCAGCAAGGCAATCAGGGTCAGGACCAACGAACGTTGCGAAAACAGCGCAGAGCGAAGCGGCATGACGAATCCGTTGGCGAAGGGGATGTGAGGCATTCTAGTGGCACCGCAAGAAAATAACGCGGGCATTTACGACCAAATCCACATCGGACGGTGCTTGCTCAAGGCAAGCGACGGATGACATGTATCAAACTGTTAACGCTGCGCACCAGTTTCCGTTTTCGATGTCAGATGTTACGTCAGGCAGATGAATCGACTGACGCCCACCCGCGTCGCTGGTGTGGCTCTTTCGCGGTCCAGGAGGCCGCTATGTATCACCGACTAGTTTTGATCAGTTCGATGAGTTTGAGTCTTGCCGCCTGTGTTCCCTACTACGACGGAGGGGGTTCCAGCTATTACAGTTCAGAGGTCTATTCGTCGCCGGCACCGGCTTATTACTACGGCGGCAGTTCCTATTATTCCTATCCACGCAGCTACTATTCACAGCCGCCGCGTTACTACCCATCCCCCCGTTATTACCAATCGGGGCCGCGCTATTATCAACCGTCACCACGCTATTACCAGGCCCAACCCCATGCTTACCGTCCGGCGCCGGGCCGTGGCTGGGATGATCAGCGCAACCGGGGCTGGGGCAACAACTACGGACAGAGCAATCAGCGCTGGGAGAACCGCGGTGGGCACAACCGTGGCGACGGCCGGCATGGCGATCATGATGGTCATGGCGACCGAGGTGGGCGCAACCGTTAAGCCAGGCCAGAGCTCAAGCGGCGCATTACGCGCCGCTTTTCTTTTCAGTAGTCCGACAAATCCGCCAGCGGGTGGCGACCCTCCCAGGCCTTGTGAAAATGCGCCTCGACCACTGCCTGCGGAATCGTATTGATGTCCGGCCAGTGCCAGTGTGGCTGGTTATCCTTGTCAATTAAGCGCGCCCTGACGCCTTCGCTGAATTCGGGATGCCGGCAGCAGTTCAGGCTCAGGGTGTATTCCATCTGGAAGACTTCGGCCAGCGACAGGTGTCGGGCACGGCGGATCTGTTCCCACACCAGATGGGCCGTCAGTGGACAGCCATCGCCGAGGGTCTTGGCCGCGCGGGCGAGCAGCAGGTCGTGGTGATCACGCAACTGGCTGATGGCTTTCCAGGCGCAACGCACGTCGCTGACGTCCAGCAGCTCGTCAATCTGCTGGCGCCTTGGCAGCCATTGCGCCTCGGGCAGTTGGCCAACGGCCTCTTGTTGCAGGGCCTTGAGCAAGCTGTTGAGTTGCATCGCCGTCTGCTCCTGCCAATTGAGTTGCAGCAGGCCCTCGATCAAGGACTCCTGCTGCTCATCGAGGAGGAAGCGGTCCGCCAGGTCCAGGTCGATGGCATCATGCGCATTCATTTGCGCACCGCTCAGGCCGAGGAACAGCCCGAGCTTGCCCGGCAGGCGCGAAAGGAACCAGCTGGCGCCGACATCCGGGTACAGGCCGATGCTGATCTCCGGCATGGCCAGGCGGCTGCTGGGGGTGACGATACGGGTGCTCGCACCCTGCAGCAGCCCCATGCCGCCGCCCAGCACATAGCCATGACCCCAGCAGATCAGCGGCTTGGGGTAGGTGTGCAGGTTGAAATCCAGGCGGTACTCAGCGGCAAAGAATTGCCCGGCCAGCGGCGGCACTTCGCCCGGATGAGCCCGACAGGCCTGGACCAGGCTGCGCACCTCGCCGCCGGCGCAGAAGGCTTTGGCGCCGTTACCGCGCAGCAGCACGCAGACAATCTGCGGCTCTTTGGCCCAGGCGTCCAGTTGCTCGGCCAGGGCGCGGATCATTGGCAGCGACAGTGCGTTGAGGGTTTTCTCGGCATCCAGGCTGGCGATGCCCAGGCGCGCGCCGTCGGTGCCGGTGAGTTCTTCGAAGTGCAGATTCATCATGACCTCGATCGGTGAATTGAGCGTTCAGTATGATCGCTGTGCAGGAAAGTGCCGGATCGGCGTCAGGGCAATTGACAAGCGTGATGGGCTTTCCTAGGGTTCGCCCCATTGTTTTTGCCGGATGTAACCATGACTGCTGACGACCGTATCAAACTCGAACCGAGCTGGAAGGAGGCACTGCGTGCCGAATTCGACCAGCCGTACATGGCAGAGTTGCGCACATTCCTGCAACAGGAGCGCGCGGCGGGCAAGGAGATCTATCCACCGGGCCCGATGATTTTCAATGCGCTGAATTCGACCCCGCTGGACAAGGTCAAAGTGGTGATTCTGGGTCAGGACCCTTACCACGGTCCGGGCCAGGCCCACGGCTTGTGCTTCTCGGTGCAGCCTGGCGTGCCGGCGCCGCCGTCGCTGGTGAACATCTATAAAGAGCTCAAGCGTGACCTGAACATCGACATTCCCAGCCACGGCTACCTGCAGAGCTGGGCCGATCAGGGCGTGCTGATGCTCAATACCACCATGACCGTCGAGCGCGCCAACGCTAACGCCCATGCCGGCAAGGGCTGGCAGTTCTTCACTGACCGGATCATTTCGCTGGTCAGCGAGCACCAGCCGCACCTGGTGTTCCTGCTGTGGGGCGCACACGCCCAGAGCAAACAGAAGCTGATAGACGCCACCAAGCACCTGGTGCTGACCTCCGTGCATCCATCACCGCTGTCCGCCTATCGCGGCTTCCTCGGCTGTGGGCACTTCAGTCGCACCAACAAGTACCTCGAGCAAAATGGCGAGACGCCGATCGAGTGGCGCTTGCCCCCCGTCGTCTGACCGGCGTTATCTCAGAGGCTGTCCGGCTGCCGGTCCCAGTGTCGGAACAAGGGCTCGGCGAGGAACAGCACAAACAACAGGCGCATGACCTGCATTGCCGTCACCAGGGGTACCGAGAGTTGCAGGGTCTCGGCGGTCAGGCTCATTTCGGCAATGCCGCCGGGCATCATGCCCAACGTCAGCGAGCGCAGATCCAGGTGAGTAGCAGCGCTCAGGCCAAGGGCGGCGAGGCTGGCGATCAGCATGGTCAGTGCGGTGCCGACCAAGGTGCGGCCCATGAATGACGGGGCGCGGCGGAAAAACTCTCGATTGAAATGGCAACCCAGGCCGCTGCCAATCAACCACTGGCCGATCTGACTGCCGCCATCGGGCAAACCGATGTGCAGGTCCCAGCCAATGCTCACCGCAGCACTTACCAGCAACGGGCCGAACAGCCAGGGGTTGGGTTGGCGCAAGCGTTGCCACAGCCAGGCACACAAGGCGCCCGCCGGAAACAACAACGCCAGCCAGCGCCAGTCGACAGTCGCCGGATGCAGCAGCGGCACGCCTTCGCCCAACAGGTATTTGAAGGCGGCCGGTACGCACAGCACTACCACCAGCACCCGCAGGCTTTGCCCGGCCGCCACGCGACTGAGCACAGCGCCATTGCGCGCACCGAGGTTGACCATTTCGCCAGAGCCGCCGGGCATGCTGGAGAAAAACGCGGTGGCCCGATCCTCGCCGGTGCGCCGCATCAGCCAGACGCCGACGACTGCCGACACGCTGGTGACCAGCGCCCCGAAAAAGATCAGGCCAAAATGACTCATGACCTGCTCCATCACCACCGGGGTGAAGTGCAGGCCGATACCGATTCCGACGATCCACTGACCGCATTTACGCCCGCCGGGGATTTCCGCCAGTTGCCAGGGCGTCAGGCAGCGCACCAGGATGATCGCCAGCAACGAGCCAACCATCCACGGCAGCGGCCAGCCGATCTGGCTGGCGACATAGCCGCCCAGCAGACCGACCAGCGGTGTTCCCCACCAGGCTTTCAGACCGACTTCAGACATCGGCAATGGCGCGGCGCTGCAGGGAACGTTTGCGCCAGATGCGCAGCAGCGGGAACAGCAGCATCAGTGCGGTCAGCACCCAGACGCCGAAGGTGATCGGGCTCGACCACAAAATCTCCAGCGCGCCATTGGAAATCGACAGCGCCCGGCGCAGGTTCTGCTCCATCAGGCCGCCGAGGATGAAGCCCAGCAGGACCGGCGACAGCGGGAAGTCGAGCTTGCGCAGGATGTAGCCGAAGATGCCGATGCCGATCATCAGGAACAGATCGAAGGTGGTGGCGTGCACGGCGTAGACGCCAATCGCGGTGATGATTGCGATCACCGGCACCAGCGCCCAGTTCGGCACGGCGAGGATGCGGGTGAACAGGCGGATCATCGGAATGTTGAGGATCACCAGCATGATGTTGGCGATGAACAACGAGGCGATCAGGCCCCAGACGATGTCCGGCTGCTGTTGGAACAACAGCGGGCCCGGGGTGATGTTGTACAGCGACAGGGCGCCGATCATCACCGCCGTGGTGCCCGAACCTGGCACGCCGAGGGTCAGCATCGGCACCAGGGCGCCGCAGGCCGACGCGCCGATGGCGGTTTCCGGTGCAGCCAGGCCACGCATGTCGCCCTGGCCGAACTTGCCGCTGGCGCCGGCCATGCGTTTTTCCGTCATGTAGGCCACGGCCGAGGCCAGTGTCGCGCCGGCACCTGGCAGTACGCCCATGATGAAACCGAGCAGGCCGCAGCGAATATTCACCGCGAACACCGCACCGGCTTCCTTGATGTTGAACAGCATGCGCCCGGTGGCTTTCACCGCTTCCTGGCCACGGTGGGTTTTTTCCAGCAGCAATAGAATCTCGCTGATCGAGAACAAGCCCAGCACCAGCACTACAAATTGAATGCCGTCGGTGAGGTGGATGTTGTCGCCGGTGAAGCGGTAGACGCCGCTGTTGGCGTCGATGCCGACCGCCGACAGGAACAGCCCGATCAAGGCGGCGACAAAGGTTTTCAGTGGCTTGTCACCGGCCATGCCGCCGAGGCAGACGATGGCGAACACCATCAGCACGAAATATTCCGCCGGGCCGAAGGCAATCGCCCATTTCGCTAGCAACGGGGCGAACAGGACCATGCCGCAGGTGGCGATAAACGCACCGATGAACGAGCTCCAGGCCGACAACGACAGGGCTACGCCAGCCAGGCCTTTACGGGCCATCGGGTAACCGTCGAGGGTGGTCATCACGGTGGAAGCTTCACCCGGGATGTTGAGCAGGATCGAGCTGATGCGCCCGCCGTACTCGCAGCCCAGGTACACCGCGGCCAGCAAAATCAGGGCCGATTCCGGTGGCAAACCCAGGGCGAAGGCGATCGGGATCAGCAGCGCCACGCCATTGATCGGACCCAGGCCCGGGAGCAGGCCGACCACGGTGCCAATCAGGGTGCCGCACAGCGCGGTCACCAGGTTGTAAGGGCTCAGCGCGACGCCGAAGCCCTGGCCCAAATAGGCAAACGTTTCCATATCAGTTCTCCAGGACGTCGAGCAGACCGAGGGGCAGGGGAACGTCCATGGCCTTATCGAACAGCAGATACAGGCCGACGCTCATCAAGCTGATAATCACTGCCGAGGGCAGCCAGCGGCCGCCATACAGACGCGCCATCGGCACGCCGATCAGGATGCTGCTGAGGATGAAACCCAGGGTTTCAAAGGTGCCGGCGAAGACCAGCAGCAGCCCCACACAGATCGCAATCTTGATCAGGGTTTCGCGGTCCAGCGGTGGTTCTTCTTCGCTGTGTTTGGTCGGTTGCGGGCGCAGCAGCATGTAAACCAGCGCCAGGCTCATCAGCCCGAGCATCAGCAGCGGGTAGGCCCGAGGTCCGACCGGTTCGTAGGAAAATGACGCTTGATAGGGCCAGGCCATCAGCGCCAGGCCAGCGCAGGTCAGCAGCAGGGCCGCGGCAAAAATACGTTGTAAGAGCATGACAAACTCCTGGGCCACGGCCTTGATGCGCAAGGGCGTGGCCACGCGACAGGGCGATTACTGGATCAGGCCGAACTCTTTGGCGAGGGTCTTGTAGTCCGCAACCTGCTTCTTCACGTAGGTGTCCAGCTCAGGCCCGGTCATGGCGAACGGGAACAGCTCACGCTGGTCGCGCAGCTTGGCGAAGTCTTCGGAAGCCAGAAGGGTGTCGAAGGCGTTTTTCCACCAGGCGTATTCCGCATCGCTGACTTTTGGCCCGAGGTAGAAACCGCGCACCACCGGCCAGACGATGTCGTAGCCTTGCTCTTTGGCAGTCGGAATGTCCTTCATTTCCGGCTCGTCCAGGCGCTCGTTGGCGAACACCGCCAGCAGGCGCATGTCACCGCTCTGGATGTGCGGCATGGAGTCGGAAATGTCGGTGCTGCCGACCTGAATGTGACCGCCGAGCAGGGCGGTGGCAATTTCACCGCCGCCTTCGAGGGCCACGTAGCGCAGGTCACGCGGGTTGATCCCGGCGGCTTTGGCAATCAGCGCGGTTTGCATCCAGTCCTGGCTACCCACGGTGCCACCGGAACCGATCACCACCTTGCTCGGATCTTTCTTCAGCGCCTGCACCAGATCGTCGAGGTTCTTGTAGGGCGAATCCTTCTTCACGGCGATGGCGCCGTAACTGGTGCCGACTGCCGCCAGCCAGCGCACTGCGTTCTCGTCGAAACGGCCGAACTTGCCCTGGGCCAGGTTCAGCAGCGAACCACTGGACCAGGCCACCAGCGTCCCGGCATCCGCGGGACGCTGGGCGACCACTGCGTTATAGGCAACGGCACCAACGCCGCCGGGCATGTAGGTCACGCGCATCGGTTTGGTCAGCAGTTTTTCGTTGACCAGCGCGCTTTGCACGAGCTTGCAGGTCAGGTCGAAACCACCGCCGGGCGAGGCCGGGGCAATGCATTCCGGGCGTTTCGGTTCTTCGTTTTCGGCGGCCAGCAGCGGCGCAGTGAACAGTAGGCAACTGGCGGCCAGTGCAACGTTACGCAGTGAAAGATTCATCGGTAGTCTCCACAGGAGTTGTTGTTATGGGGTGAATTCAATTACCAAAGGGCAACGCTGTAGCTCACCAGCACACGCACTTCATCGGCGTCGCGGGCGGAATAGTTGGAGCGGTAGGTGGCATTGCGCAGGCGCAGGGCAACGTCCTTGAGGGCGCCACTTTGCACGACGTACTTGATCTCGGTATTGCGTTCCCATTCTTTGCCGGTTTCACCGTTGTTGAGCTTGATGTTGTCGCCACTGATGTAGCGGCTCATGAAACTCAGGCCAGGCACGCCAAGCTTGGCGAAGTCGTAATCGTAACGGGCTTGCCAGGAGCGTTCTTCGGCGCCGGCGAAGTCGTTGATCTGTACGAAGTTGACCAGGTAAGGGTCGGAGCCGTCGACGTAGGGGAAGGCGCTGTCGCCGGACATGTGCTGGTAACCGGCGCTGAATTTGTGCCCGCTCAAGGCGTAGCTGAGCAGGCCATTGAGCGAGGTGTTGTCGATCTTGCCACCGCGTGCCTCACCGGAGTCATCGCTGACCGCCAGGCGCAGGTCGCTGGAAAAGGTGCCGGGACCCAGCGGTTGCGAGGCGAGCAAGCCGAGGAAGTGCTGGTTGTAAACCTCGCCGAGTTGCGCGAAGTGATAACTGGCAGTGATTTTGTCAGTGACTTTGTAGTCGACGCCGCCGAAGTCGAAATGACTGCCCGCTACAGTGCCGGCGAAGCGGCTGTTCTTGTTGTTCAGCGCGACGTCTTCGAAGTCGGTGCTGTCACGGTCCTTGGCTTTATCCAGGCGACCGCCGGTGAAGGTCAGGTTCTTGATCTCCTTGGAGGTGAGCAAGCCACCTTCAAAGGTCTGCGGCAGGATTCGCCCATCGTTGGCCTTGAGAATCGGCAGTTCGGGAATCAGGCTGCCGATCTTCAGTTCAGTGGCGGAGATCTTCACTTTGCCGGTCAGGCCCAGTTTGGAGTACTCGTCGGCCGCACGGCCATCGTCATGGGTCGGCAGCAAGCCGGTGCCGGTGCGGTCTGGGCTGGAATCGAGTTTGATACCGAGCATGCCCAGGGCGTCGACGCCAAATCCTACGGTGCCATCGGTATAACCCGACTCGACATTGAGCATGAAGCCTTGGGCCCACTCGTCACGTTTGGATTGCTGGGCGCTGGTGCCACTGCGAAAGTCACGATTGAAGTACATGTTGCGCGTTTCGACGGTGGCGCTGCTGTCTTCGAAGAAGGCGGCCTGGCTGACAGGTGCGAAGCCGGCAAGGGCGGCGGCACTGGCGAGGGCGGTGGTTGCAAGGCGGGGAAAACCGATAGGCGTGAAAGCCTGAGGCTGCATGGACAGCATCGTGAAGCACTCCGTTTATTGTTCTTATTGGTCGAAAACGCATCGGGGCGTTTTTCGTTCACTACTCTCAAAACACGGCAGTCGAGACTGTCCGTGGCGGGACTCTAACCAGCCAACCTTTCGCTAACCTTTCAGCAGACTTTCACGGTTTTCGGGCTTCACAGCGGCGAGTGCGGCTGTACACTCCGCGCCAAAGAAGGGCGTCGACCCTCCCAACATGAGGTAAAAATCCATGCGCGTTCTGCTCGTCGAAGACCATCTGCAGTTGGCCGAAAGTGTCGCCCAGGCGCTCAAGAGCACCGGTCTGACCGTGGATGTGCTGCACGATGGCGTGGCGGCCGACCTGGCCTTGGCCAGCGAAGACTATGCGGTGGCGATCCTCGATGTCGGCCTGCCGCGCCTGGACGGTTTTGAAGTGCTGGCGCGCCTGCGCGGTCGCGGCAAGAACCTGCCGGTGTTGATGCTGACCGCTCGCAGCGACGTCAAGGATCGGGTACATGGGCTCAATCTCGGCGCCGATGATTACCTGGCCAAACCTTTCGAACTGAGCGAACTGGAAGCCCGGGTCAAGGCCCTGCTCCGGCGGAGCGTGCTGGGGGGCGAGCGTCAGCAGCGTTGCGGGGCGCTGGTGTATGACCTGGACACCCGGCGTTTCAGCCTCGCGGGCGAACTGCTCACCCTGACCTCCCGCGAGCAGGCGGTGCTGGAGGCGTTGATCGCCCGTCCCGGTCGGGTGATGAGCAAGGAGCAACTGGCCTCCCAGGTGTTCGGTCTGGATGAAGAGGCGAGTCCTGACGCCATCGAGATCTATGTGCATCGCCTGCGCAAGAAACTCGATGGCCATGCCGTGGCCATTGTCACCTTCAGAGGCCTGGGCTACTTGCTGGAAAGCCGCGATGCATAAGCCCAGAAGCTTGCGTTGGGGGCTGCTCGGCAACCTCGCGCTGCTGCTGGTGGTGTTGATGATCGCCAGCGGCCTGAGCGCTTATTGGAACGGTCGCGAAGCTGCCGACACCGCCTATGACCGGACCTTGTTGGCGTCGGCGCGGACCATTGCCGCCGGCCTGTCTCAGCGTGACGGCAGCCTCAGCGCAGATGTGCCTTACGTGGCGCTGGACACTTTCGCCTACGACAGCGCCGGGCGCATTTACTACCAGGTCAACGACATCCAGCAGAAGCTGATTTCCGGTTACGAGAACCTGCCCGGACCGCCGCCAGGCACGCCACGCACCGACGACTACCCGGCATTGGCGCGTTTCTACAACGCCACCTACCTGGGGCAGAACGTGCGAGTGGTCAGCCTGCTCAAGGCGGTCAGCGAGCCGAACATGAACGGCATGGCCGAGATACGTGTGGCCGAGACGGATGAAGCGCGGGTCAGCATGGCCCGCAGCTTGATGGCCGACACCCTGCTGCGTCTGGGCATGCTCGCTGGCGGCGCCTTGCTGCTGGTGTGGTTTGCCGTCAGCGCGGCGTTGCGTCCGCTGGAGCGCTTGCGCACGGCAGTGGAAGAGCGTCAGCCGGATGACCTGCGGCCGTTGCCACTGGTGGAGGTGCAGCGGGAATTGTGGCCACTGGTGCGCGCCCTCAACCATTTCACCGAGCGTTTGCGTGGACAGTTCGAGCGCCAGGCGCAATTTATCGCGGATGCTGCCCACGAGTTGCGCACCCCGCTGGCGGCACTCAAGGCCCGTCTTGAGCTGGGTCTGCGTGCTCAGGATCCAATCACTTGGCGCGAGACCCTGGAGAGCGCCGCGCAAGGCACCGATCGACTGACTCATCTGGCCAACCAATTGCTCTCGCTGGCGCGGGTCGAGAACGGCGCGCGAGCGATTGCCGAGGGCGGTGCGCAATTGCTCGACCTGAGCCAGTTGGCCCGCGAACTGGGCATGGCCATGGCGCCTCTGGCCCATGCCCGTGGCGTCGCGTTGGCGCTGGAGGCTGACGAGCCGGTGTGGCTGCGTGGCGAACCTACATTGCTCAATGAGCTACTCAGCAATCTGGTGGACAACGCCCTGGCCCATACGCCGTCCGGCGGCAATGTGATCCTGCGGGTCAGTGCGCCGGCCGTACTTGAGGTCGAGGATGACGGGCCGGGGATTCCGGTGGCGGAGCGTGACCGAGTATTCGAGCGTTTCTATCGGCGCAACCAGCAGGTTGCGGGCTCCGGCCTGGGGTTGGCGATTGTCGGCGAAATCTGCCGCGCACACCTGGCCCAGATCACCTTGCACGATGGCGCGCAGGCGGGACTGAAGGTGCGGGTGAGTTTTATCGCCGGCTAAAAACAACTAAGCCCGGCCAAGGCCGGGCTGTGACGGAGCATTCAGCACTTAGCTGAGGTTGGCCGAACCCGTGTGATCGAAGCCATCGGCGGCGAGGGTAGCCGAACCGGTGCGGTCAAAGCCATCAGCGGCGAGGGTAGCCGAACCCGTGCGGTCGAAGCCATCAGCGGCGAGGGTAGCCGAACCAGTGCGGTCGAAACCGTCAGCCGCTACGGTGCGGTCATAACCATCGGCAGCGAAGGTGTTGGCGGCCAGTACGGAAAGGGTCAGGGCGAGGATCAGGTGGCGTTTCATGGTGGCGACTCCGGTATGAGTGATGTGCAGTGGTGTTGGAATAAATACTACTCGGATGAATTCGATTAAAAAGCGCAAAAAAATGCTCAAAAAAATCGAATAATTCGATGTGTATAAAAGTCCAAATTGCCGAATGCTGTAGAAAGTCTGGGGATGGGTCGCCGTCTCGTGGAGGGCGGTGGCGGGCTGTTCGCCGCAAGCGCGATTGCTTGCGGCCGATAGTCTAAACAGCCTTGAAGCGAGGTCAGGCGTTAGCCGTTAGAACAACCATTGCCCATAACGCTGTAACGCAGAATATGCCGTTGACCATTCGAGTCTTCATATTCCATGCGCGCTGGCACAACTTCGCAAACACTTGGGATTTCGCTCATGGATATAACTTTGGCGATATCCAGATGAGTCGAGTAAGTGTATTCCTCTACCGGTACCGTATTGCTGGCGACATCAGTCGGGACCTCGTTCGCCATGGCGGTCGCGCACAGACTGCTGAGGGCCAGAACCAATAAAGCTTTCATTCGAATTTACCTTCCTGAGGTCGAGTGGGGTCACGCAGCCTTTGTGGGGCTGCGTGTACAACTTGATGACAAAGTTGGGATTAACTGCCTTCGTGGGGGCTGCAACTGGGTTAATCACAATGCCTGGTTGGCGAGGCAGATTTTAAGTGGGGAAGAAAAATTCATATAGCCGCGCTTTTGATAAACACTGTTGACAGATCTTGTAACAATCATCGTTTTTCAGATTGCTTTGGAACGTGCGTGCCAAGCCGTCAGGAGAAGTCAGGGCAATTTGTAGGGGCTTGTTACTACCATCGTCGAATGGTTCTATAGGTCCGCCTCGGGCTACAACGGGGTCATACAAAAACAACTATTTCACCGAGGTAAAGAAAGATGAGTGCGGCTTCTCTGTATCCCGTTCGTCCCGAGGTTGCGGCCAACACGCTGACTGACGAGGCGACCTACAAAGCCATGTACCAGCAGTCGGTCGTCAACCCTGACGGCTTCTGGCGCGAGCAAGCCAAGCGCCTCGACTGGATCAAGCCTTTCACCACGGTGAAACAGACCTCTTTCGACGATCACCATGTCGACATCAAGTGGTTTGCCGATGGCACCCTGAACGTGTCCTACAACTGCCTCGACCGTCATCTGGCCGAGCGTGGCGATCAGGTCGCAATCATCTGGGAGGGTGACGATCCTTCCGAAAGCCGCAACATCACCTACCGCGAACTGCACGAACAAGTCTGCAAGTTCGCCAACGCCCTGCGTGGGCAAGACGTGCACCGCGGTGACGTGGTGACCATCTATATGCCAATGATCCCCGAAGCCGTGGTCGCCATGCTGGCGTGCACTCGGATCGGCGCGATTCACTCGGTGGTGTTCGGCGGCTTCTCGCCGGAAGCCCTGGCGGGCCGGATCATCGACTGCAAATCGAAAGTGGTGATTACTGCGGACGAAGGCCTGCGCGCCGGCAAGAAAATTCCGCTCAAGGCCAACGTCGACGACGCTCTGACCAACCCTGAAACCAGCAGCATTCAGAAAGTCATCGTGTGCAAGCGCACCGGTGGCGACATCAAGTGGAACCAGCATCGTGACATCTGGTTCGAGGATCTGATGAAAGTGGCGGGCACCGTCTGCGCACCGAAAGAAATGGGTGCTGAAGAAGCCCTGTTCATCCTCTATACCTCCGGCTCCACCGGCAAGCCTAAGGGCGTGCAGCACACCACCGGCGGCTACCTGCTTTATGCGTCGCTGACCCATGAGCGCGTGTTCGACTACCGTCCGGGCGAAATCTACTGGTGCACCGCCGACGTCGGCTGGGTCACCGGCCACACCTACATTGTCTACGGCCCTCTGGCTAATGGCGCGACCACTTTGCTGTTCGAAGGCGTGCCGAACTACCCTGATATCACTCGGGTGGCGAAGATCGTCGACAAGCACAAGGTCAATATCCTCTACACCGCACCGACCGCGATCCGCGCCATGATGGCGGCGGGCACCGCTGCCTGCGAGGGTGCCGACGGCAGCAGCCTGCGCCTGCTGGGCTCGGTGGGCGAGCCGATCAACCCGGAAGCCTGGGACTGGTACTACAAGAACGTCGGTCAATCCCGTTGCCCGATCGTCGACACCTGGTGGCAGACCGAAACCGGCGCCACCCTGATGAGCCCGCTGCCTGGGGCTCACGCCCTGAAGCCAGGCTCGGCGGCGCGACCGTTCTTCGGTGTGGTGCCGGCGCTGGTGGACAACCTGGGCAACATCATCGAGGGCGCTGCCGAAGGCAACCTGGTGATTCTCGACTCGTGGCCAGGCCAGGCGCGTACCCTGTACGGCGACCATGACCGCTTCGTCGACACCTACTTCAAGACCTTCCGCGGCATGTACTTCACGGGTGACGGCGCGCGTCGCGATGAAGACGGTTACTGGTGGATCACCGGGCGCGTGGACGACGTACTCAACGTTTCCGGGCACCGCATGGGCACCGCCGAGATCGAAAGCGCGATGGTCGCGCACCCGAAAGTGGCCGAGGCCGCGGTGGTCGGTGTGCCGCACGACATCAAGGGGCAGGGCATCTACGTCTACGTCACCCTCAACGGCGGCGAAGAGCCGAACGAAGCCTTGCGCCTGGAACTGAAAAACTGGGTGCGTAAGGAGATCGGCCCGATTGCTTCACCGGACGTCATCCAATGGGCGCCGGGGCTGCCGAAAACCCGCTCGGGGAAAATCATGCGCCGGATCCTGCGCAAGATTGCCACCGCCGAGTACGACGGACTGGGCGACATTTCCACCCTGGCCGACCCGGGCGTGGTGCAACACCTGATCGACACCCACAAGACCATGAACGTCGCGTAAACCACGTTCTTGAGCCTTCGAGCCCCGCCAGGTCTGGTACCTGGCGGGGCTTTTTTGTGGCCTTCGAAAAAGATGACACAGGCACTTTCGAGCGAATAAATATCGATGTGAGTGTAGGACGTTTCTCTGCGTTACCGTCGCGCCAAATTGTGTAACCGTGCGCGTCAATTCGGGGCAATGGGAAACGTAAGGCCCCATTTTAGAGCCTTGATTGGCCGTATGAAAAATATGACATTACGCTGCGCTTGCCGGATTAGAAGGGTTTGCCAATAATAGGCCCGCTATTTGCAGCATAGATCGGTTCTACGTCTTTTGCTCTTGCATGAATTTCAAGGGCTGTCAATGTGCTCTAACGGCTTTCTCGGCGCATCTGTAACTAGTTGTCGCATTGAAGAAATATCGGCTTGGGGCCTGTCGTTAGAATGCCGATCACTCGCTCGTCGTTGTCCGTGTTGAATTCAGCGCCGGGCAAGCAGGACGCAGCAACGCTATTTTCGTTTAACCCATTCGCATATTGGGCTGATGCTCACTCTGCCGTTTTCGCCCTTTACCGATGGAGTCCCAAGATGAAGAAACTCGTGCTGCTTGGCGCCCTGGCACTGTCCGTGCTGTCCATGCCAACTTTCGCCGATGAAAAGCCTCTGAAAATTGGTATCGAGGCGGCTTACCCTCCATTCGCATCCAAGGCGCCGGATGGCAGCATCGTTGGCTTCGACTACGACATCGGCAACGCCCTGTGCGAACAGATGAAGGTCAAGTGCGTGTGGGTGGAGCAGGAATTCGACGGTCTGATCCCTGCGCTCAAGGTGCGCAAGATCGACGCCATTCTGTCGTCCATGTCGATCACTGATGATCGCAAGAAGTCCGTGGACTTCACCAACAAGTACTACAACACCCCGGCTCGCCTGGTCATGAAAGCAGGCACCCAGGTCAGCGACGGCCTGGCCGAGCTCAAGGGCAAGAACATTGGCGTGCAACGTGGCTCGATCCACGAGCGTTTCGCCCGTGAAGTCCTGGCCCCGCTGGGCGCTGAAATCAAGCCGTACGGCTCGCAGAACGAAATCTACCTGGACGTGGCCGCCGGTCGCCTCGACGGCACCGTGGCAGACGCTACCCTGTTGAATGACGGCTTCCTGAAAACCGACGCCGGCAAGGGCTTCGCGTTTGTCGGTCCGGCGTTCACCGACGTCAAATACTTCGGTGACGGCGTGGGTATCGCAGTCCGCAAGGGTGACGCGCTGAAAGAGCAGATCAATACCGCGATCACGGCCATTCGCGAGAACGGCAAGTACAAGCAAATCCAGGACAAGTACTTCGACTTCGACATTTACGGCCAGTAAACGTCGCAGCGTAAGTCCGAAATGGCGCAAGCAACAGAATCTCTGCGGTTTGCGCCATTTTTTCATCCCAATTTTCGAGGACCTGAATCATGTTGAAAGGCTACGGGGCTGTCATCCTCGATGGCGCATGGCTGACGCTGCAACTCGCCTTGTCGTCCATGGCCTTGGCCATTGTTCTGGGTCTGATCGGGGTCGCGTTGCGCCTGTCGCCGATTCGCTGGCTGGCCTGGCTCGGCGACCTGTATTCCACGGTGATCCGCGGGATTCCCGATCTGGTACTGATCCTGCTGATTTTCTATGGCGGTCAGGACCTGCTCAACCGGGTAGCGCCTTTGCTCGGTTATGACGACTACATCGACCTGAATCCGCTGGCGGCCGGTATCGGCACCCTGGGCTTCATCTTCGGCGCCTACCTGTCGGAAACCTTCCGCGGGGCGTTCATGGCAATTCCCAAAGGCCAGGCGGAAGCCGGTATGGCGTACGGCATGAGCAGCTTCCAGGTGTTCTTCCGGGTCATGGTGCCGCAGATGATTCGCCTGGCGATTCCCGGCTTCACCAACAACTGGCTGGTGTTGACCAAGGCGACCGCACTGATTTCGGTGGTCGGCCTGCAAGACATGATGTTCAAGGCCAAGCAGGCGGCAGACGCCACTCGCGAGCCTTTCACCTTCTTCCTTGCAGTGGCGGCAATGTACCTGGTGATCACCAGTGTCTCCTTGCTGGCATTGCGTCACCTTGAGAAGCGCTACTCGGTAGGCGTAAGGGCGGCTGATCTATGATCTTCGACTACAACGTCATCTGGGAGGCACTGCCGTTGTACCTCGGCGGCCTGCTGACCACTCTGAAATTGCTCGCGTTGTCGCTGTTCTTCGGCCTGCTGTGTGCCTTGCCCCTGGGCTTGATGCGCGTATCGAAGAACTCGATCGTCAATGGGGCCGCCTGGCTCTACACCTACGTGATCCGTGGCACTCCGATGCTGGTGCAACTGTTCCTGATCTACTACGGTCTGGCCCAGTTCGAGGCGGTGCGCGAGAGCTTCCTCTGGCCATGGCTGTCCAGCGCAACCTTCTGTGCGTGCCTGGCCTTCGCCATCAACACCAGTGCCTACACCGCTGAAATCATCGCCGGCAGCCTGCGGGCCACGCCCAACGGTGAAATCGAAGCAGCCAAGGCGGTCGGCATGTCGCGCTTCAAGATGTACAAGCGCATCCTGCTGCCATCGGCCCTGCGCCGGGCCCTGCCGCAGTACAGCAACGAAGTGATCATGATGCTGCAGACCACCAGTCTGGCCTCCATCGTGACCCTGATCGACATCACTGGTGCCGCACGGACCGTGAATGCCCAGTACTACTTGCCGTTCGAGGCCTACATTACCGCTGGCGTGTTCTACCTGTGCTTGACCTTCATTCTCGTGCGCCTGTTCAAGATGGCCGAGCGCCGCTGGCTGGGTTACCTGGCCCCGCGGAAGCACTGATATGGAACGTATCGATCATCAGTTGCCGTGGAATCATCTGGGCAGCGAGCGGCAGATTTCGGTGTTCCGTTTCGGCAGTGGCGAGCGCAAGGCCTATATCCAGGCCAGCCTGCACGCCGACGAATTGCCGGGGATGCGCACCGCCTGGGAGTTGAAAAAACGTCTGGCCGAATTGGAAGCCCAGGGCGCCCTGAACGGTGTGATCGAACTGGTGCCGGTGGCCAATCCGCTGGGTCTGGGGCAGCTGCTGCAAGGCAGTCACCAAGGGCGTTTCGAGGCAGGCAGCGGGAAGAATTTCAACCGCGACTTCGTTGAATTGAGCGCGCCGGTGGCGGCGCAGTTGGAAGGGCGCCTGGGAGATGATCCTCACGCCAATATCCAGTTGATCCGCCAGGCCATGAGCGATCTGCTCGCCAATTTGCCACCGGCCCGCAGCCAGTTGCAGGGCATGCAGCGCATCCTCCTCAGCCACGCCTGCACCGCCGATGTGGTGCTGGACCTGCACTGCGACGCTGAAGCCGCGCTGCATATGTACGCCTTGCCGCAGCATTGGCCGCAGTGGCGTTCGCTGGCGGCGCACCTGGATGTGCGTGTCGGCTTGCTGGCCGAAGATTCCGGCGGCAGCTCCTTCGACGAGGCCTGCTCGCTGCCCTGGCTGCGCCTGTCGCGACAGTTTCCCGAGGCGCAGATCCCGCTGGCGTGTCTGGCGACCACCATTGAACTGGGTGGCCAGGCTGACACTGGTCGCCCGCAAGCCGAGGCGCATGCCGAGGGCATCCTGGCGTTCCTCGCTGAACAGGGATTGATCAGCGGTCAGTGGCCGGCGCCGGAGCGCGAGGCCTGCGAGGGCCTGCCATTCGAAGGCACCGAGTTGCTGTTTGCGCCCCATCCGGGGGTCGTCAGTTTCTTGCGTGAGCCTGGCGAGTGGGTGGAAGCCGGTGACGAGATTTTTGAAGTGATTGATCCATTGGCTGATCGGGTCAGCACCGTGTGTGCTGGTACGGCCGGCGTGCTGTTTGCCGTGGAACGGCTGCGGTATGCCCAACCCGGTTTCTGGCTGGCCAAGGTGGCGGGGCGCGAAGCGCTGCGTCACGGGCGCTTGCTCAACGACTGACTGTTTTTGTGAGAACCGACAGCATGTACAAACTTGAAGTCCAAGACCTGCATAAACGCTATGGCAGTCACGAAGTGCTCAAGGGTGTGTCCCTGAAGGCAGCGGCAGGCGATGTGATCAGCATCATCGG
Organism: Pseudomonas sp. Pse1; assembly: GCF_024519635.1. Classification (NCBI taxonomy): domain Bacteria; kingdom Pseudomonadati; phylum Pseudomonadota; class Gammaproteobacteria; order Pseudomonadales; family Pseudomonadaceae; genus Pseudomonas; species Pseudomonas sp. Pse1. The sequence continues at coordinate 21,771 of NZ_JALJRO010000014.1, read as the reverse complement.
CTCCAGTGGCTCCGGCAAAAGTACTTTCCTGCGTTGTATCAACCTGCTGGAGCAGCCGCACGCCGGCAAGATCCTGCTCAACAACGAAGAGTTGAAGCTGGTGGCCAACAAGGACGGCGCGATGAAGGCCGCCGACCCGAAACAGCTGCAACGCATGCGTTCGCGCCTGTCGATGGTGTTCCAGCATTTCAATCTGTGGTCGCACATGACCGCCATGGAAAACATCATGGAAGCGCCGGTACATGTGCTTGGCATGTCCAAGGCCGACGCCCGCGAGAAGGCCGAGATGTACCTGGCCAAGGTCGGCGTAGCCCATCGCAAGGACGCCTACCCGGGGCACATGTCCGGTGGCGAGCAACAGCGCGTGGCGATCGCCCGGGCACTGGCGATGGAGCCTGAGGTCATGCTGTTTGACGAGCCGACTTCGGCACTCGATCCGGAGCTGGTAGGTGATGTGCTCAAGGTCATGCAGTCCCTTGCCCAGGAAGGCCGGACCATGGTTGTGGTGACCCACGAGATGGGCTTCGCCCGTGAAGTGTCGAACCAGTTGGTGTTTCTGCACAAAGGCCTGGTCGAAGAAAGCGGCAACCCGCGCGAAGTGCTGGTCAATCCGCAGTCCGAGCGCTTGCAGCAGTTCCTTTCGGGCAGCTTGAAGTAATCAGGACTGCCGTTGTGCACCGAGATAGTGCATGCTTCGCAACCTGAAATCCGGCTCCTCATCCTTGTAGGAGCTGGCTTGCCAGCGATCGCGGTGGGTCAGTTTTCAACCCAGGCGCAGACATTCCGCCTTCGCTGGCAAGCCAGCTCCTACAATCGTATCGCTTACGGTTTCGGGAATTGCGTTCATTTACGGGCTAGCATTGGCCCATGCCTTCATCACCGTTCTTCGTTTCGGATTGCCCGCCATGACTGCCCATCGAATTGGTTTCCTGATTTGGCCCAGCACTAAAGCCTTGACGCTGGCGCTGGCCGAGGAGGCCTTGCGTGTTGCTCAGCGCGTGCATCCGGAAGTTGTCTACGAACTGACATTTCTGCAGGCCGAGCCGCCGGCCGAGGGCGCCTGGCAATTGCCGGGCGAAGCCTGGAGCGGAAAACTGGAAAACTTCCAGAAACTGTTCCTGCTGGCTGACGAGCCACCCGCCGCCATGGCGCCGCCCCTGAGCAGTGCGCTCAAGCAATTGGTGCGTGCCGGTTGTGTGATTGGCGGTCTGTCGGCCGGCGTCTATCCGCTGGCGCAACTGGGTTTGCTCGACGGTTACCGGGCTGCGGTGCATTGGCGCTGGCAGGATGACTTCGCCGAGCGCTTTCCCAAGGTCATCGCCACCAGTCACCTGTTCGATTGGGATCGCGATCGCCTGAGCGCCTGTGGCGGCATGTCCGTCCTGGATTTGCTGCTGGCGGTATTGGCCCGTGATCACGGTGCCGAGTTGGCGGGGGCGGTTTCCGAAGAATTGGTGGTGGAGCGCATCCGCGAGGGGGGCGAGCGTCAGCGCATTCCATTGCAGAACCGCCTGGGCTCGAGTCATCCCAAGCTGACTCAGGCAGTGCTGTTGATGGAAGCCAACATCGAAGAGCCGCTGACCACCGACGAAATCGCCCAGCATGTCTGCGTTTCGCGCCGACAGCTGGAGCGGATTTTCAAGCAGTACCTCAATCGCGTGCCGAGCCAGTATTACCTGGAACTGCGTTTGAACAAGGCGCGGCAGATGTTGATGCAAACCAGCAAGTCGATTATCCAGATCGGTTTGTCCTGCGGTTTCTCCTCCGGACCGCACTTCTCCAGCGCTTATCGCAACTTCTTCGGCGCCACGCCACGGGAAGATCGCAATCAGCGGCGCAGCAGCAGCCCGTTCGAGCTGTCATCGGTGCCTTCGGAGCGCGGCTGACGCACTCCGAAAGACGGTATTACTCCTCGGTCTCCGAGTCTTCCGACGTTGATATCTCGATCTCAGCACGATTGATCACCGCATCGACGCCAAAATCTATTCGGTTCGCGCCGAAGTAGGCGATCAGTCGTTGCACGCTGTCTTCGGACAGCGGATTGCCGCGCAGGTTGATCCTTCCCGCACACGCCATCGACAGTTCGAAAATATCGCTGGGGATATGGCTGATTGCGTTATCGCTGAGGTCGGCTAGGTCAAGGTTCTTCAGTTGCAGCAGGCCGGGCGGCAACTCAGTGATGCCGGTGCTGTCCAGCAGCACCGATAACTCGTTCATCTGGCTGATGTCGGGTGCGCGCCCCAAGGGGTTATCGCTCAAGTCCAGGGCATTGATGCGTTCAGGTTTTGCCCGGCCCCCCTCCTGGCGTTGCATAATTACCGCCTCTGGCGAATCGCCATATATCAGATTCCTGCACGACTGCCGCAAAACCCCTGCAGGCAGTTTAAACTGCGCCTTTGCGACCCTATATGTCGCATTGCCGTAAACCCGGGAAAATCAGGGTTTTGCGCTATAAGAAGTTGTCGCTTGGCGACAAGGCCAAGCTCGAAACTGTCCTTACAATCCCCCCCATCGCTCGCCAGTTTCAGGCGGGTGTTCCTCATCAGGAGACTCCGATGTCCGTTGAGCACGCTGCGGTAGAACGCGCCGATTTTGACCAGGTAATGGTTCCCAACTATGCGCCTGCCGCTTTTATTCCGGTGCGTGGTGCCGGTTCCCGCGTTTGGGACCAATCGGGTCGCGAGCTGATCGACTTCGCCGGCGGGATTGCCGTCAACGTACTGGGCCACGCCCATCCGGCGCTCGTCGGTGCCTTGACCGAGCAGGCGAGCAAACTGTGGCACGTATCCAACGTGTTCACCAATGAGCCGGCCCTGCGCCTGGCGCACAAGCTGATCGACGCGACCTTTGCCGACCGCGTGTTCTTCTGCAACTCCGGTGCCGAGGCCAACGAGGCCGCTTTCAAGCTGGCCCGTCGCGTCGCTCACGACCGTTTCGGCGCCGAGAAGTACGAAATCATCGCAGCCCTGAACAGCTTCCACGGTCGTACCCTGTTCACCGTCAACGTCGGTGGCCAGTCCAAGTACTCCGACGGTTTCGGTCCGAAAATCACCGGCATCACCCACGTTCCGTACAACGACCTGGCTGCGCTGAAAGCCGCCATTTCCGACAAGACCTGCGCCGTGGTGCTGGAACCGATCCAGGGCGAGGGCGGTGTGCTGCCGGCGGAGCTGGCGTACCTGCAAGGTGCCCGCGAGCTGTGCGATGCGCACAATGCGCTGCTGGTCTTCGACGAAGTGCAAACCGGCATGGGCCGCAGCGGTAAGCTATTCGCCTATCAACATTACGGCGTGACGCCAGACATCCTGACCAGCGCCAAGAGCCTGGGCGGCGGATTCCCGATCGCGGCCATGCTGACCACCGAAGACCTGGCCAAACACCTGGTCGTCGGCACTCACGGCACCACCTACGGCGGCAACCCGTTGGCATGCGCAGTGGCTGAGGCGGTGATCGACGTGATCAACACCCCTGAGGTGCTGAACGGCGTCAACGCCAAGCACGACAAGTTCAAGGCGCGCCTGCAGCAGATCGGCGAACAGTACGGTGTGTTCACTCAGGTGCGTGGTCTTGGCCTGTTGTTGGGTTGTGTCCTGAGCGATGCCTGGAAAGGCAAGGCCAAGGACATCTTCAACGCCGCCGAGAAAGAAGGCCTGATGATTCTGCAAGCCGGCCCTGACGTGATTCGTTTCGCCCCGAGCCTGGTGGTGGAAGACGCCGATATCGAGGCCGGCCTGGACCGCTTCGAACGTGCCGTGGCCAAGTTGACGCAAGCCTGATAGACCTTTCGGCGCCCGAATGTCGGGCGCCGATGCAAATTTCCACGCCGGATCGCTTCTCTGTGCAGGCTCACCCCCGCACAGGCCAAAGCAGCCGGCGATTTTCCTCAAAGAGTTGATAAAAAAGGAGTGACACCATGCTGGTGATGCGCCCCGCGCAAATGGCTGATCTGGGCGAGGTACAACGCCTGGCTGCGGACAGCCCGATTGGTGTCACTTCCCTGCCGGATGACGTTGAGCGCCTGAGCGACAAGATTGCCGCGAGCGAAGCGTCCTTCGCCGCCGAAGTCAGTTTCAACGGCGAAGAGAGCTACTTCTTCGTCCTCGAAGACACTGCCACCGGCAAGCTGGTGGGCTGCTCGGCCATTGTCGCCTCGGCCGGTTACTCCGAGCCTTTCTACAGCTTTCGTAATGAAACCTTCGTGCACGCGTCCCGCGAGCTGAAGATTCATAACAAGATCCACGTACTCTCGCAGTGCCACGACCTGACGGGTAACAGTCTGCTGACCAGCTTCTACGTGCTGCCGGAACTGGTGGGCTCGGCCTGGTCGGAGCTCAACTCCCGTGGACGCCTGCTCTTCGTGGCCAGCCATCCGGAACGTTTCGCCGATTCGGTGGTGACCGAAATCGTCGGCTACAGCGATGAGCACGGCGACTCGCCATTCTGGGATGCCATTGGCCGCAACTTCTTCGACCTCAACTACGCCGAAGCCGAGCGTCTGTGCGGGCTCAAGAGCCGTACGTTCCTGGCCGAACTGATGCCGCATTACCCGATCTACGTGCCACTGCTGCCGGACTCCGCGCAGGAGGCGATGGGTCAGGTGCACCCGCGTGCGCAGATCACCTTCGACATCCTGATGCGCGAAGGTTTCGAGACCGATCATTACATCGACATCTTCGACGGTGGCCCGACCCTGCATGCACGGGTCTCTGGCATCCGTTCGATTGCCCAGAGTCGCGTGGTGCCGGTGAAGATCGGTGAGCCGGTCAAAGGGGCGGGGCGTCAGTACCTGGTGGCCAATGCCCAGTTGCAGGATTACCGCGCCGTCATGCTTGAGCTGGACTACGCGCCAGGCAAGCCCGTCGTGCTGGATCTGGAAGCTGCCGAGGCCCTGGGTGTCGGCGAGGGTGCCAGCGTGCGCCTGGTAGCGGTTTAACGCTTGAACGCCGCAAGGCAATAGAGCAGCGAGTTTTACGGGAGGTCGTCAGCGACCGCCCGTTTGAGGAGATAGCATGATCGTTCGTCCCGTACGCAGCAGCGATTTACCCGCTCTGATCGACCTGGCCCGCAGCACCGGTACCGGCCTGACCACCTTGCCGGCCAATGAAGAGCGCCTGGCGCACCGGGTAGGCTGGGCGGAAAAAACCTTCACTGGCGAGGCGGGGCGTGCCGACGCCGATTACCTGTTCGTGCTCGAAGACGACAACGGCCGGGTGGTGGGTATCTCGGCGATTGCCGGCGCTGTTGGCCTGCGTGAGCCCTGGTACAACTTCCGGGTCGGCCTGACGGTCAGCGCTTCGCAAGAGTTGAACATCTACCGGGAAATCCCCACGCTGTTCCTGGCTAACGACCTGACTGGCAATTCCGAATTGTGCTCGCTGTTCCTGCACGCCGATTACCGCACCGGCCTCAATGGCCGCATGCTGGCCAAGGCGCGGATGCTGTTCATCGCCGAATTCCCGCAACTGTTTGGCAACAAGATCATTGCCGAGATGCGCGGTGTGTCCGACACCGCGGGCCGCTCGCCATTCTGGGAAAGCCTGGGCCGGCACTTCTTCAAAATGGAGTTCAGCCAGGCGGACTACCTGACAGGTGTAGGCAACAAGGCGTTCATTGCTGAGCTGATGCCAAAATTCCCGCTCTACACCTGCTTCCTGTCCGAAGGTGCACGTAGCGTCATCGGCCAGGTTCACCCGGACACCGAGCCGGCATTGGCCATGCTCAAGAGCGAGGGTTTCAGCTATCAGGGCTACGTCGATATTTTCGACGCCGGTCCAGCCGTGGAGTGCGAGACCGCGAAGATCCGTGCGGTCCGCGACAGCCAGGCGCTGGTGCTGGCCATTGGTACCCCGGGTGACGACGCCACACCGTTCCTGATTCACAACCGCAAGCGCGAAGACTGCCGCATCACTGCCGCGCCGGCGCGCTTTGCCGCCGGTACCCTGGTGGTCGATCCGCTGACCGCCAAACGCCTTCAACTCAATGCCGGCGATCAGGTGCGCGCCGTGCCATTGTCTGCTGCCCGGGAGTCGAAATAATGAATTCGCTTTACATCGCAGGTGAGTGGCTGGCCGGTCAGGGCGAGGCCTTTGAATCGCTGAACCCGGTGACCCAGCAAGTGCTCTGGTCAGGTCAAGGTGCTACGGCAGCTCAGGTTGAAAGCGCCGTGCAAGCGGCCCGTCAGGCATTCCCGGCCTGGGCTCGTCGCACCCTGGAAGAGCGCATCAGCGTGCTCGAGGCGTTCGCCGCCAGCCTGAAACAGCATGCCGATGAATTGGCCCACTGCATTGGTGAGGAAACCGGCAAGCCTTTGTGGGAAGCCGCGACTGAAGTGACCAGCATGGTCAACAAGATTGCAATCTCGGTGCAAAGCTACCGTGAGCGCACCGGCGAGAAGAGCGGCCCACTGGGTGACGCGACCGCCGTGCTGCGGCACAAGCCTCACGGCGTGGTGGCGGTGTTCGGCCCCTACAACTTCCCGGGTCACCTGCCTAACGGACACATTGTTCCAGCCCTGTTGGCCGGTAACAGCGTGCTGTTCAAACCCAGCGAACTGACGCCGAAAGTCGCCGAGCTGACGGTCAAATGCTGGATCGAAGCCGGCTTGCCAGCGGGTGTGTTGAACCTGGTGCAAGGCGCGCGGGAAACCGGTATCGCCCTGGCGGCCAATCCAGGCATCGATGGCCTGTTCTTCACCGGCTCCAGCCGTACCGGCAACCATCTGCACGCGCAGTTCTCCGGTCGGCCGGACAAGATACTCGCCCTGGAAATGGGTGGTAACAACCCGCTGGTGGTTGATCAGGTCGCCGACCTCGACGCGGCGGTCTACACCATTATCCAATCGGCGTTCATTTCCGCCGGTCAGCGCTGCACCTGCGCACGCCGTCTACTGGTGCCACAAGGCGCTTGGGGCGATACCCTGCTGGCGCGCCTGGTAGCCGTCAGCGCAACCATCGAGGTCGGTGCATTCGACCAGCAACCGGCGCCGTTCATGGGCTCGGTAGTTTCCCTCGGTGCCGCCAAGGCGCTGATGGATGCCCAGGCGCAGCTGTTGGCCAATGGTGCGGTCAGCCTGCTGGATATGACTCAGCCACAGCCGGCGGCAGCCTTGCTGACCCCTGGCATTCTTGATGTCACGGCCGTGGCCGAGCGTCCTGACGAGGAACTGTTCGGGCCGTTGCTGCAGGTCATTCGCTACGCGGATTTCGAAGCGGCGATCGCCGAAGCCAACAACACCCAATACGGCCTGGCCGCCGGCTTGCTGTCGGACTCCGAAGCGCGCTACCAGCAGTTCTGGCTGGAAAGCCGCGCCGGTATCGTCAACTGGAACAAGCAACTGACCGGCGCCGCCAGCAGTGCACCGTTCGGTGGTGTCGGCGCCTCCGGTAACCACCGCGCCAGTGCTTACTACGCGGCGGACTATTGCGCCTACCCCGTGGCTTCGCTGGAAACACCGAGCCTGGTGATGCCGGCGGCCCTTACGCCTGGCGTGAAAATGGCTTGATGCCCATCGCCGGCAAGCTGACTCCTTGTAGGAGCTGGCTTGCAGGCGATCAGCCGCACCGCGGCCGCCAATGCCTTGTTATTGAAGCCTATAAAAACCAGATTCTCGTGGAGCCTCGCTAATGAAATCCTATGAAGTCAATTTTGACGGTCTAGTGGGGCCGACCCACAACTACGGCGGTCTGTCCTACGGCAACGTCGCGTCCCAGAGCAACAGCCAGCAGGCTTCCAATCCCAAGGAAGCGGCGCTGCAGGGCCTGGCAAAAATGAAAGCGCTGATGGAAATGGGCTTCCAGCAAGGCGTGCTCGCGCCTCAGGAGCGTCCGGACGTGGGCGCCTTGCGCAGGCTCGGTTTCAGCGGCACTGATGCACAGGTCATCGAGCAGGCGGCCAAGCAAGCGATGCCGCTGCTGGTTGCCAGTTGCTCGGCGTCGAGCATGTGGGTGGCCAACGCCGCCACTGTCAGCCCGAGTGCCGACACCGCCGACGGTCGTGTGCATTTCACCGCGGCCAACCTCAACTGCAAATATCACCGCAGCATCGAGCACCCGACCACCAGTCGCGTGCTGGGGGCGATGTTCGCTGACCCAAAACACTTCGCCCACCACGCGGCGTTGCCGGCGGTAGCGCAGTTCGGTGACGAAGGCGCCGCCAACCACACCCGTTTCTGCCGTGAGTACGGTGAGGCCGGTGTCGAGTTTTTCGTGTTCGGTCGCAGCGCCTTCGATACCCGCTACCCGGCACCGCAAAAGTACCCGGCGCGCCAGACCCTGGAAGCCTCCCAGGCGGTCGCACGCTTGCACGGCCTGAGTGATGACGGCGTGGTCTATGCTCAGCAGAATCCTTCGGTGATCGATCAGGGCGTGTTCCACAACGACGTGATCGCGGTCGGTAACGGTGAGGCGCTGTTCTATCACGAGGATGCGTTCCTCGACACCGAACAGATGCTCGCCGAGCTGTCGGGCAAACTAGCCAAGCGGGGCGGTCAATTCAAGGCGATCTGCGTGCCGCGTTCGCAGGTTTCGGTGGAAGACGCCGTACGTTCCTATCTGTTCAACAGCCAACTGCTGTCGAAGGCCGACGGCTCGATGCTGCTGATCGTGCCGCAGGAGTGCCAGAACAACGAGCGTGTCTGGCAGTATCTGCAGACCCTGACCAGCTCCGGCGGGCTGATTCGCGAGGTGAAAGTCTTCGACCTCAAGCAGAGCATGCAGAACGGCGGAGGCCCGGCGTGCCTACGTTTGCGCGTGGCGTTGAATGAAACTGAGCTGGCGGCAGTCAACCCAGGGGTTATCATGACCGCGCCGTTGTATGGCACGCTGACCCAATGGGTCGAAAAGCACTACCGTGACCGTATGGCCGAAAGCGACCTGGCGGATCCGCAGTTGTTGCTTGAATGCCGGACGGCACTGGATGAACTGACGCAAATCCTTAAACTGGGCGCGGTTTATCCATTCCAGATCAATTGAAAGCCCACGTCCGCCTTTTGATGAGCGGACGTGCAGCTTTATTTCCAGATGAGAGCGAAAACATGAGCGATACCCTGCAGCTGATCCTTGAAGACACCGATGGCACTCAACTGGAAACCTCCTGCACCCGCGTTGCCGTAATCTGGCAGGGCAAAGAGTTGTGGATCCAGCACGACGGCCGGGGCCAGTTGCTGATCGGCGTGGACGTCGAAGAAGGCGATGCCGAATACGCCAACCTGCTGTTGCGCCCATTGGCGACTAATCTGGTAAGTCTGCAACTGGAGATGGAGCCGGCTGACCTCGGTGACGACGACCACGTGCATGGCCCGGACTGCAATCACGACCATTAAGGAAATCGCTCTATGCTCGCCCTCGGCAAACTGCTTGAACTGACCCTCGCCGGCCGCGAACCGGCGGAGAAGACTCAACTGACTGTCGAAGGCGTGCGGATGCGCTGGCTGAGTGAAGGTGCGCTGGAAGTTCGGCCACCGGAAGCCCGTGACAATGGCCTGGACCTGCTGCTGTCAGCCGGGATCCATGGCAACGAAACAGCGCCGATCGAACTCCTTGATCGATTGCTGCATGACATCGCCAGCGGCACCTTGAAGCCCTGTGCACGTATCCTGTTCCTGTTTGGCAACCCCGAGGCCATGCGTCGCGGCGAGCGTTTTGTCGAGCAGGACGTCAATCGGCTGTTCAACGGCCGTCATGAACTGAGCAGTGGTTCGGAAGCATTGCGCGCCTGTGAGCTGGAGCGCCTGGCTGCGAGCTTTTTCAGCCTGCCGGACCGCGCCCGCCTGCACTACGACCTGCATACCGCGATTCGCGGCTCGAAGATCGAGCAGTTCGCCCTGTATCCCTGGAAAGAAGGTCGCCTGCATTCCCGGCGCGAACTGGCGCGGCTGCGCGCGGCTGGCATGGAAGCGGTGCTGTTGCAGAACAAACCGTCGATAGTGTTCAGCTCGTACACCTACGACAAGCTGGGTGCAGAGGCCTTTACCCTGGAATTGGGCAAGGCCCGACCGTTCGGGCAAAACGAAGGCGTCAACGTGTCGCGCCTGGAAACCCGCCTGAAGCAGATTATCGAAGGGACTGAACCGCCGTTGGCGGATGAGGGCCTGGATGGCTTGCAACTGTTCAGCGTGGCGCGGGAAATCATCAAGCACAGCGACAGCTTCAAATTGAATCTGCCGGCCGATATCGAGAACTTCAGTGAGCTGGATATGGGCTATGTACTGGCTGAAGACATTGCTCAAACACGCTGGATCATCGAGGAGCAGGGCGCTCGCATCATCTTCCCCAACCCCAAGGTGAAGAATGGCCTGCGCGCCGGGATCCTGATCGTTCCCACTGGCGACCACAACCTCGCCTGACGCTATGTCGAACTGTAGGAGCGAGCCTGCTCGCGATAGCGGCTAAATGGTCGACGACAATCTCGACTTATTTAGCCACATCGCAAGCAACGATCTACTACACCGCCACCGCCCGCGGCTCACTACGATGCAACGCCCGCAGTTTATGCAGCGTGTCGGCACAGGTTTTCGCCGCTTCCTGCCCCTTGTGCACAAAATGCTCGAAGAAGAACTTCTGGTGCTCTTCGCCAGCGTGGAAGTGATGGGGGGTCAGCACGACCGAGAACACCGGTACTTCAGTCTCCAACTGCACCTGCATCAGGCCGCTGATTACCGATTGGGCAACGAACTCGTGACGGTAAATTCCGCCATCCACCACCAGGCCGGCGGCGACGATGCCAGCGTAGCGGCCCGTCTTGGCCAGCAGCTTGGCGTGCAGCGGAATTTCGAAGGCACCGCCGACTTCAAAAAAGTCGATGTCCGACGCCTGATAGCCCTGAGCGATCATCTCGCTGACAAAACCTTCACGGCTCTGATCAACGATTTCCTTGTGCCAGCACGCCTGGATAAACGCTACGCGCTCGCCTTGATGGTGTTTGCTTTTGCTATCGATTGCGGTGGGTTGCATCTGTTCTGACTCCTGTTTGTGTGAAAAACAGGGCGTTATGAATCGAAGGGGATTTAAGGGTACGTGGCGGACCCGAGCACACACTGCTCGTTGACCTGGACGGCCCTTTGGCGTTAATCCCGTTCTCTCTTCATCCGGACTATGACCGTCGGCCCCGGAATCACACCGGGTCTGCTGACCTTGTCATCACCACTGCCAAAGGCTGGCGGGATGCCAAGCGCTCGCGGGCTATGCGCATTGCGCGCAATTACCGCCGGTGGGGAGTTGCACCCCGCCCTGAGAACGTATTGCCGTCAGATTTTCTGGCGGCGCAGCGTTTTTAACACATATTTCTGACCTGCGCATCGCTGCTATCTGATGATTGTTATCGAAGTTTTCATTCGATGAGGGTTGATAATTCCTCGGCATGACCGCAGTAATTCATTTCTGAAAGGGATTTTCCCCTGCTTACCGAGGCCAGCTTCATGACTGTTATCGATCTGCGCAGTGACACCGTTACCCAACCTACCGCAGGGATGCTCGATGTAATGACCGGGGCGGCCACTGGCGACGATGTGTACGGTGAGGATCCGACGGTCAACCGTCTGGAGGCCGAGTTGGCCAAGCGCCTGGGCTTTGCCGCGGCGCTGTTCGTGCCCACCGGCACCATGAGCAACCTGTTGGGGCTGATGGCACACTGCGAGCGCGGCGACGAATACATCGTTGGCCAGCAGGCGCATACCTATAAGTACGAAGGCGGCGGCGCTGCAGTACTCGGCTCGATCCAGCCGCAGCCGCTGGAGGTCCAGGCCGATGGTTCGCTGGACCTGGACCAGGTGGCGGCGGCCATCAAGCCCGACGACTTCCACTTCGCCCGCACCCGTTTGCTGGCGCTGGAAAACACCATGCAAGGCAAGGTACTGCCACTGGAGTATCTGGCACGAGCACGCCGTTTCACGCGCGAACATGGTCTGCAACTGCACCTGGATGGCGCGCGCTTGTACAACGCCGCGGTCAAGCTGGGCGTGGATGCCCGGGAAATTACCCAGCACTTCGATTCGGTTTCGGTTTGCCTGTCCAAAGGCCTGGGTGCCCCGGTGGGCTCAGTGCTTTGCGGATCAGTGGCGTTGATCGCCAAGGCCCGGCGCCTGCGCAAGATGGTCGGCGGCGGCATGCGTCAGGCCGGGATTCTCGCGGCGGCAGGGCTGTATGCTCTGGACAACCATGTGCAACGCCTGGCTGACGACCACTCGAATGCGCAACGGCTGGCGGAAGGCCTGCGCGCGGCGGGTTTCGAGGTCGAGCCAGTGCAAACCAATATGGTTTACCTGAATATCGGCGACCAAGCCGACGCGATCAAGGCGTTTGCCGCCGAGCGCGGGATTCGTCTCAGTGCCTCATCCCGTCTGCGCATGGTCACGCACATGGATGTCAGCCAGGCGCAGATCGATCAGGTCATCGCGACATTCGTCGAGTTTTCCGGTAAATGACATTGCTGGCCGTCCAATTGGCTGTTTCTATCGTATAAACACGCTGTACCCCGCGCGCAGGGCCGATATAATGCGGCCCTTTGCCGTCGCTTCGTCTGTTGACTAAGTGCACAGGCCTTTGGCCGCAGCCTCCGTGGAAGAACCTAATGAAAAGCGCAGAAATCCGTGAAGCCTTCCTTCGCTTCTTCGAAGAGCAAGGCCACACCCGTGTAGCCTCCAGCTCTTTGATTCCGGGCAACGACCCGACCCTGCTGTTCACTAACGCGGGGATGAACCAGTTCAAGGATTGCTTCCTGGGCCAGGAAAAGCGCGCCTATACCCGCGCCACCAGCAGCCAGAAGTGCGTCCGCGCAGGTGGCAAGAACAGCGACCTGGAAAACGTCGGCTACACCGCCCGTCACCACACCTTCTTTGAAATGCTGGGTAACTTCAGCTTCGGCGATTACTTTAAGCATGACGCGATCACCTACGCCTGGACCTTCCTGACTGGCGTCTTGAAGCTGCCCAAGGACAAGCTCTGGGTCACTGTCTATGCCTCGGACGACGAAGCCTACGACATCTGGACACAGCAGATCGGCGTGCCGGTCGAGCGCATGATCCGCATCGGCGACAACAAGGGCGCGCCTTACGCCTCCGACAACTTCTGGACCATGGGCGATACCGGTCCATGCGGCCCCTGCACCGAGATCTTCTACGATCACGGTGACCACATCTGGGGCGGTCCACCCGGCTCGCCGGAAGAAGATGGCGACCGTTACATCGAGATCTGGAACAACGTATTCATGCAGTTCAACCGCACCGCCGATGGCGTGTTGCATCCGCTGCCGGCGCCGTCGGTCGATACCGGCATGGGTCTGGAGCGGATCAGTGCGGTGATGCAGCACGTGAACTCGAACTACGAGATCGACCTGTTCAAGAACCTGTTGAGCGCTTCGGCAGCGGCTATCGGTTGCAGCAATGACGACCAGTCGTCGCTCAAAGTGGTGTCTGACCACATCCGTTCCTGCGGTTTCCTGATCGCTGATGGCGTACTGCCTTCCAACGAAGGTCGTGGCTACGTATTGCGCCGGATCATTCGCCGCGCGTGCCGTCACGGCAACAAGCTGGGCGCCACCGGCAGCTTCTTCTACAAGATCGTTGCCGCGTTGGTGGCCGAGATGGGCGAAGCCTTCCCGGAGCTCAAACAGCAGCAGGTGAACATCGAGCGCGTGCTCAAGGCCGAAGAGGAGCAGTTCTCCAAGACCCTGGAGCACGGCCTGAAAATCCTTGAGCAGGATCTGGCAGAACTCAAAGGCACCGTGGTGCCGGGTGATGTCGTGTTCAAGCTGTACGACACCTATGGCTTCCCGATGGATCTGACGGCCGACATCGCCCGTGAGCGTGAGCTGACCATCGACGAAGCAGGTTTCGAGCGCGAAATGGAAGCCCAGCGCGTGCGTGCCCGTTCGGCGAGCTCCTTTGGCCTGGACTACAACACCTTGGTCAAGGTCGACGTTGCCACCCAGTTCACCGGTTACACCGATACCAGCGGCTCGGCGAAGATCGTCGCTCTTTATAAAGACGGTCAATCGGTTGATGTCCTGAGCGAAGGCGACGAGGGTGTGATTGTCCTCGACAAGACGCCGTTCTACGCCGAATCCGGTGGTCAGGTCGGCGACTGCGGATACCTGCAGGCCGGCACTGCGCGTTTTGACGTGCGTGACACCACCAAGACCGGCGGTGCGTTCCTGCATCACGGCGTGCTGGCTTCCGGCAGCCTGATCGTCGGTGCGCCGGTGGAGACCCAGGTGGATGCTGACGTGCGTCATGCGACGTCGCTGAACCACTCGGCGACCCATTTGCTGCACGCGGCCCTGCGCCAAGTGTTGGGCGAACACGTTCAGCAGAAAGGCTCGCTGGTTGACAGTCAGCGTCTGCGTTTTGACTTCAGCCACTTCGAAGCCATCAAGCCTGAGCAGATCAAGGCGCTGGAAGACATCGTCAACGCCGAGATTCGTAAGAACTCTGCAGTCGAGACCGAAGAAACCGACATCGAGACCGCCAAGCGCAAAGGCGCCATGGCACTGTTCGGCGAGAAGTACGGCGACGACGTGCGGGTGTTGAGCATGGGGGGCGACTTCTCCGTCGAGCTGTGTGGCGGCATCCACGCCAACCGTACCGGTGACATCGGCTTGCTGAAAATCATCAGCGAAGGCGGTGTGGCATCGGGCGTGCGTCGTATCGAAGCGTTGACCGGTGCCGCGGCACTGGCCTATCTCAATGGCGCCGAAGAGCAACTCAAGGAAGCGGCCAACCTGGTCAAGGGCAGCCGCGACAACCTGATCGACAAGCTGTCGGCTGTGCTCGAGCGCAACCGTCTGCTGGAAAAGCAACTCGAGCAGTTGCAAGCCAAGGCCGCCAGTGCGGCGGGTGACGACCTGTCCTCTCAGGCTCAGGACGTCAAGGGCGTGAAAGTACTGGCCGTGCGTCTCGACGGTCAGGACGGCAAGGCGCTGCTGGCGCTGGTCGATCAGCTGAAAAACAAACTCGGCCGCGCAGTGATCCTGCTCGGCAGTGTCCATGAGGAAAAGGTCGTGCTGGTTGCAGGCGTGACCAAAGACCTGACTGGCCAACTCAAAGCCGGTGATTTGATGAAGCAAGCCGCTGCGGCAGTGGGCGGGAAGGGCGGTGGTCGTCCGGACATGGCGCAAGGCGGTGGTACTGACGCTGGCGCACTGGACGCGGCCCTGGCCCTGACCGTGCCGTTTGTCGAACAGGGTATTTAAGGCTGTGTGCCGGTCCCGTCGTCTAGTGTCGGGGTCGGCTGCTGTTTGAGTGACTAATGGGCGCCCTTCATGGGCAGAGGCGGCTTTGAAATGGCTTTGATCGTACAGAAATTTGGAGGCACCTCGGTCGGCACTGTCGAGAGAATCGAGCAGGTCGCCGACAAGGTTAAGAAATTCCGCGATGCCGGCGATGACCTGGTGGTTGTGCTGTCGGCAATGAGCGGTGAAACCAACCGTCTGATCGCTCTGGCCAAACAAATCAGTGGTGATGATCAACCAGTCCCGCGTGAACTGGATGTCATCGTCTCCACCGGCGAGCAGGTAACGATCGCGTTGCTGGCCATGGCGCTGATCAAGCGTGGCGTACCGGCGGTGTCGTACACCGGTAACCAGGTACGAATCCTGACGGACAGCGCGCACAATAAAGCGCGAATTCTGCAGATCGATGATCAGAAGATTCGCGGTGACCTGAAGGCTGGTCGCGTGGTCGTTGTGGCCGGTTTCCAGGGCGTGGACGAGCATGGCAGCATCACCACCCTTGGTCGTGGCGGTTCCGACACCACCGGTGTGGCGCTGGCAGCGGCCCTGAAGGCCGATGAGTGCCAGATCTACACCGATGTGGATGGTGTCTACACCACCGATCCGCGCGTGGTCTCCGTGGCTCAGCGTCTGGATAAGATCACCTTCGAAGAGATGCTGGAAATGGCCAGCCTCGGTTCCAAGGTATTGCAGATCCGCGCGGTCGAGTTCGCCGGCAAGTACAACGTCCCGCTGCGCGTACTGCACAGCTTCAAGGAGGGTCCAGGCACCCTCATTACTATTGATGAAGAGGAATCCATGGAACAGCCGATCATTTCCGGCATCGCTTTCAACCGCGATGAGGCCAAGCTGACCATCCGTGGCGTGCCAGACACCCCGGGCGTGGCGTTCAAGATTCTCGGCCCTATCAGTGCCGCGAACATCGAAGTCGACATGATCGTGCAGAACGTTTCGCACGATAACACCACCGACTTCACCTTCACCGTGCACCGCAATGACTACCAGGCGGCCCAGACCGTGCTGGAAAACACCGCACGCGAAATCGGTGCTCGTGAAGTCGTGGGTGACACCAAGATTGCCAAGGTTTCGATCGTCGGTGTTGGCATGCGCTCCCATGCCGGTGTTGCCAGTCGCATGTTCGAAGCCCTGGCCAAGGAAACCATCAACATCCAGATGATTTCGACCTCGGAGATCAAGGTTTCGGTGGTCATCGAGGAGAAGTACCTGGAACTGGCTGTGCGCGCGCTGCACACGGCGTTCGAGCTGGATGCTCCGGTTCGTCAGGGCGAGTGATGTAATGCACCTGGGGCGCGGTCTGACCGCGCCCTTTGTTTTTTTGAGTAGCGCACAAGGCTGTTCTTTTTCGTGCGCTGGTCAATACTCAGGCGTGTAGAGCGGTGATCGTCCTGGTCGCGGCTTGAGCGCTTTTTTTTTGCAGACTGTTGTCCCTGAACTGAAATGCGTGAGGAGAAAGGTATGCTGATTCTGACTCGTCGGTGTGCGGAAAGCCTGATTATCGGTGATGGCGAAATCACCGTGACCGTGCTCGGCGTCAAAGGAAATCAGGTGCGTATTGGCGTCAACGC
Source organism: Pseudomonas sp. Pse1 (assembly GCF_024519635.1). NCBI lineage: Bacteria > Pseudomonadati > Pseudomonadota > Gammaproteobacteria > Pseudomonadales > Pseudomonadaceae > Pseudomonas > Pseudomonas sp. Pse1. The sequence continues at coordinate 4,963 of NZ_JALJRO010000014.1, read as the reverse complement.
ACCCAAAGAGGTGGCTGTTCACCGTGAGGAAATCTACCTGCGTATAAAGAAAGAGAAGGACGAAGAACCAAGCCATTAATTTTTATCGCTTTTTATGTTTGCAAACGGGGAAAAGGTTGGTTAAGATACGCCCCGTGTTGCGGAGAGCTGGCCGAGTGGCCGAAGGCGCTCCCCTGCTAAGGGAGTACACCTCAAAAGGGTGTCGGGGGTTCGAATCCCCCGTTCTCCGCCATTATTTGTTTAGCACGTTGTAATCAGGCTTCTTCGGTAAGTTGTTGAAATTACTAGAAAAAGTGCTTGGAAAAAAGATTCGACGGACTATAATGCGCAGCACCAAATGCACTCGTAGCTCAGCTGGATAGAGTACTCGGCTACGAACCGAGCGGTCACAGGTTCGAATCCTGTCGAGTGCACCATTTAAAGGTTGTTTGCAGTTATGCGGTCAACCTTGTTTCAATCAGTCGTGATCTGATCAAAAAGCACACCCTGCACTCGTAGCTCAGCTGGATAGAGTACTCGGCTACGAACCGAGCGGTCACAGGTTCGAATCCTGTCGAGTGCACCATTTAAAGGTTGTTTGCAGTTATGCGGTCAACCTTGTTTCAATCAGTTGTGATCTGGTTTAAAAGCACAAACTGCACTCGTAGCTCAGCTGGATAGAGTACTCGGCTACGAACCGAGCGGTCACAGGTTCGAATCCTGTCGAGTGCACCAAACACCAAAAAGCCTGCGTTCATCGCGGGCTTTTTGCTGTCTGGGATTTGGCTTTTTCCTTTCCTCTCCTGCCGTGCTTCGTGCTCGGGCCAGGGTTCTCATTTTTGCCCCGCAGTGTGTTTTCTTTTCGCGATCAGTCGTCGCAGTTTCATAGATGTGAGCCATGCTTAGCTTTGTCTCGCAAGCGCTTGTTCTGGGCAGGATTTTTTAACGTTCAAAAGCCCCAAGCGGTGTATGATTGCGCCCGTCAGCCCCGCCGGGGCTTGTGGAATACCTCCATGGACTTACCCAGTAGTTACTCAGTAAACCGTTTCACCAATCATGAATTGACTGATTGATCCTTCCGGCGTGCCCCGCTGCTGGGAGTGGAGTTCGCCTATGACTGAAGTAGAAGTAAAGAAAACTCAAGAAAGCCTGCAGGATCGCCTTGCTCAAGTTGTCGAGCTGCTGCAGCGCCAGCGTGTGGTCGAAGACCTCACCCACCGCCAGGACGGTCCGCACCAGGATCGGGTCGAGAGCCTGGTCCACCGGCAGAACCTCGTCGAGTTGCAGCGCAAACTCGATGACCTGCACTCCGCCGACGTTGCCTACATCCTTGAAGCGCTGCCCCTCGACGATCGTCTGACGGTCTGGCAACTGGTCAAGGCCGAACGTGACGGCGATATCCTGCTGGAAGTGTCCGACTCGGTTCGAGAAACCCTGATCGCCGACATGGACGATCACGAGCTCCTGGCGGCCGCCAAGGAGATGGATGCCGACGAACTCGCTGACTTGGCCCCTGAGCTGCCGCGAGACGTCGTCCACGAACTGATGGAAACCCTCGACGGCCAGCAGCGTGAGCGCGTTCGCTCTGCGCTGTCCTATGACGAGGAGCAGGTCGGTGCGTTGATGGACTTCGAGATGGTGACGATCCGCGAGGATGTCAGTCTGGAAGTGGTGTTGCGTTACCTGCGTCGTCTCAAGGAGCTGCCGGGACACACCGACAAGTTGTTCGTGGTCGATTATGACGGCGTGCTCAAGGGCGTTTTGCCGATCAAGCGTTTGCTGGTCAACGACCCTGACAAGCAGGTGTCTGAGGTCATGGCCAGCGACCCGGTGAGTTTTCATCCGGATGAGGACGCCTACGATGCCGCGCAGGCGTTCGAGCGTTATGACTTGATCTCGGCCCCGGTGGTCGACAAGAACGACAAGCTGATTGGTCGTCTGACCATCGACGAAATGGTCGACCTGATTCGTGAGGAGAGCGAAAGCGAAGTTCTCAACATGGCGGGTCTGCGTGAAGAAGAAGACATTTTTGCTTCGGTCTGGAAATCGTTGCGCAACCGTTGGGCGTGGCTGGCGATCAACCTGATCACTGCCTTTGTTGCGTCGCGGGTGATCGGCTTGTTCGAAGGCTCCATCGAGAAGCTGGTGGCCCTGGCGGCCTTGATGCCGATTGTTGCCGGTATCGGCGGTAATTCGGGCAATCAGACGATCACCATGATCGTGCGCGCCATGGCGCTCGATCAGGTCAGCACCGGTAATACTTCGCGACTGATGCGCAAGGAGTTGGCGGTAGGCTTGATCAATGGCCTGGTCTGGGGCGGGGTGATTGGCGTCGTGGCTTATCTACTCTATGGCAGTTGGTCGCTGGGTGTGGTGATGACCGCCGCCATGACCCTTAACCTGCTGCTGGCTGCACTGATGGGCGTCCTGATCCCGATGACCCTGGCGCGCATCGGGCGCGACCCGGCGATGGGGGCGAGCGTGATGATCACGGCCATGACCGACAGTGGTGGCTTCTTTATCTTCCTGGGTCTCGCGACCATCTTCCTGCTCTGATTTCTGAGACTCGCCTTATAAGGGCGAGTCGTTTTTCTATCGGTGTCTTGCGGCAAATTCCAGGCAAAAAAAAGCCAGCGCTAGGCTGGCTTGAACTTTCGGGATGCAATCAGGTAGGGCTTGCTGCCATTTCTGCATCATGCGCGATCAGCGAGACCAAAGCATTCTGCTGACGATGAGAGAGTTGGCGGAAGCGTTGCAGCAATTCACGTTCGTGCAGCGACAGCTCAGGGCTGTCCAGGCGCATACTCAGCTCTTCGCCCAGTGCGCCTTCTTGAATAAGGCTCTGCTCCAGTCGTGCAATGATCTCTGAGTTCATGCTGCGGTGATGGTTGCGTGCCACCTCGGCGATGCGTTCACGCATTCCGTCTGGCAGGCGTACGACAAACTTGTCAGCCGTACGGCTTGAATAAATTGCCTGTTTCAATGGGCGCATATAGTTAACCGGTTAGTTCAGGGGAGCGGTTCTCGGAATTGGCCGCAGGATGTGTGTTAGGACAAGGTCCGCGGCCAAATGTTCAACCTGAATTGATATGAGGCCCGCATCATGCCTCATAAATGCCGGATCCTTGGCGCCAATTCTGTGACAAATATTGATCCGGGCGCAGGCGTTTTGCCAGCACCAATTATCAGAAATGCGGACTGGTTTGAAAACCTGTCTCCTGTCCGACCGTCTGAAGTAACCGTGAAGCCTGGGTGAGGAGGTTGACCCTCGCCCTCTATAGAGTAGTGGCAAATGGCCGATTTACTAGGGGTGTATGCACCATGAGCGGAGGCGAGAAGCTTAAAGGCAGGCTTGTTTACTTGATGGGGCCATCGGGTTCGGGAAAGGACAGTTTGATCGATGCTGCTCGTGATGCTCTGGCGCAACTCAACTGTGTCGTCGCGCGACGAGTGATCACGCGTTCAGCGGAGTCAGCAGGTGAATCGGCCTTCGGGGTGTCTGTCGAGGCATTTGCTGATTTGGTGCGTGCGGGTGCTTTTGCAATGAGCTGGCGTGCCAACGGGCTTGGCTATGGCATTCCTGTAGAGATTGATCAGTGGCTGGCGGAGGGGCGGCATGTCCTGGTGAACGGATCCAGAGAGTACTTGCCGCAGGCACAGGAGCGGTATCCGACGTTGATTCCTGTCCTGCTCTCAGTCAGATCAGACGTCTTGCGCCAGCGACTCATGAGTCGAGGGCGTGAAGGTATCGAGGAAATAGAGGCGCGGTTGGCTCGCAACGCCCTGTTTGCCCCGAATGAGTCAGCGGGCTGGGCGGAGGCAGGGTTGCTTCTGGATAACTCTGATGGCCTATCGTTGACGGTGTCACACCTGATGGATCTGTTGAGGCGTGAGGGGGTGAGCATCCTGTAGTGTTCTGTATGAAGGGCTGGCGTTTGCCGACACTTAATTTACCCATCAGACGACATGACAAACACAGGCTCGACGTTTAACATGCTGGCCGTCCATCGCGCCGCGCAACATCATGGCCGATTAGTGTCTCAGTAGCTCAATTGGATAGAGCATCCCCCTCCTAAGGGGAAGGTTGCAGGTTCGAACCCCGCCTGGGACACCACTATTATTGACCGTCGTCAGTCGATAGTGCTGATGACAGATAAGCCCCGCCGAGGTTTTTCCTCGCGGGGCTTTTTGTTATGCGCCCAGCATGGGCGCAATCTTGTGGGTGAAAGTCCTGCCGTAAGCTGACCACAGCGAACGAAGTGAAGCGCAACTGCATGAGGGCGACCGAGTGTGGGGAGGAAGCGTGAATCGAAACCGCGAGCCGATGGACAAGAACCGGATATAAGGCGATGCCGATCAGGGCGAGCGGGCAACAAACCGCGAAGCTCTTGTGGTCAAAGGTCGGCAGCGCTAAGCCGACGATGCGAATGTATATGTTCGCAGCCGCAGGGCGGGGCAGCGGGTGATGGCTTTGCTGAAGCGACTGTATGAAAAGCTGCACTTGAGTGTCAATGAGAGCAAGAGTGCGGTGGCGAGTGCGTTCGGTCGCAAGTTTCTGGGATACGCTTTCTGGTCATCTCCACAAAGCGTGAAAAGAACAGTAGCGGTCAAGGCGCGCAAGCAGTTCAAGCAACGGGTGCGCGAACTCATCCGTCGCTCATGCGGTCGCAGTCTGCGCCAGGTTGTCGAGAACCTACGCTCTTATCTTCTGGGTTGTCACAAGCGCCGAAATTCTGGCGAGGGGTGGACGAGTGGATGCCGACACCGATTACAAGCGACCCAGCTCCCCTATGCCGATTATAGGGTGACGCCTTGATCCTGGGTTAGGAGGAGGGGTGGTCGAGTACTTATCTTATATAGGTGGGAAAAGTGGGCGTTTTGCAGTGTGCGGTACAAATGCCGAATTAAAGGTTGACGCGAGTTTTTATCTGTCTATAATTCGCCCCACTTCCGGCGCAGTCGAAACGGAAAACTCCTTGGTAAA
>NZ_JALJRO010000013.1:0-141618 GCF_024519635.1 Pseudomonas sp. Pse1 | reverse complement strand
GTCAAGATTAAATTCCGAAACCCCTATCTGCGAATGCAGGTAGGGGTTTTGTTTTTGCGTCCTAAAAATCCTGCTGCATAACCTGACTTAATCTTCATGTTGAACGGGCACCATTCGGGGGATTTGGCCTGATGTGAGCGCAGTGTTTTGCTATGGTGCAGCTCTTTTTTCAAGGCTGTAGACATGCCGGAACCGATTCACATCAAGGATCACGAGAACGAAACTCGCATGGTCAATAAGCGGTTATTGGCCTGCGCATTACTCGTGGCGGCCATTTCCTGTGCGCTGGTCGTGCGCCTTTACATCCTGCAAGTCGTCGAGTTTGACTATCACTCCACTATTTCTGAAAACAATCGGGTGCACGTGCTGCCGATTACCCCGACCCGTGGCCTGATTTATGACCGCAACGGCGTGTTGTTGGCCGACAACCGGCCCAGCTATAACTTGACCATCACCCGCGAACGCGCGACTGACATTAAAGGCGAACTGGATTCGATCATCAGCCTGTTGCATCTGCCTGCCGAAGATCGCGCGGTGTTCGACAAGGCGATGAAGCAGGCGCGTCATCCCTTCGTACCGGTCACGCTGTTTTACGAACTCACCGAAGAACAGATCGCCATTCTCGCCGTCAACGAATTTCGCCTGCCGGGAATCGACGTCGAACCGCAGTTCGTCCGCAACTATCCTTTGGGTGCGCACTTTGCCCACTCGATTGGCTACGTCGGACGGATCAACGAAAAAGAATCGAAGGTCCTCGACTCAGTGGAGTACCGAGGCACTCAGTCCATTGGCAAAACTGGCGTCGAAAAATTCTACGAAGCCGAACTGCATGGGCACGTGGGTTATGAAGAGGTTGAGACCAACGCCCAGGGCCGCGTGTTGCGCGTGCTCAAGCACACCGACCCAATTCCCGGGAAGAACATTGTCCTCAGCCTCGATGTAAAGCTTCAGGAAGCAGCCGAAGCCGCCCTGGGTGATCGCCGTGGTTCGGTGGTCGCCCTCGATCCGGCAACCGGCGAAGTGTTGGCGATGGTCAGCAAACCCAGCTTCGACCCCAATCTGTTTGTCACCGGCATCAGCTTCAAGGAGTATGCCGCGCTGCATGACTCCATTGACCGCCCCTTGTTCAACCGTGTCCTGCGCGGCCTCTATGCGCCAGGCTCAACGATCAAGCCCGAGGTAGCCATCGCCGGCCTCGACACCGGTGTTGTCACCGCGCAAACCCGGGTGTTCGACCCGGGCTATTACCAATTGCCGGATTTCGACCACAAGTACCGGAACTGGAATCACAGCGGCGACGGTTGGGTCGACATGGACGCGGCGATCATGCGCTCCAACGACACCTACTTCTATGACCTGGCCCACAAGCTGGGGATCGATCGCTTGCACGACTACATGGCGAAGTTCGGCCTTGGCGAGAAAGTCTCGATGGACATGTTCGAGGAGTCTTCCGGGCTGATGCCATCCCAGGCCTGGAAGCGTGCGACCCGTCGCCAACCCTGGTTCCCCGGCGAAACGGTCATTCTTGGCATAGGCCAGGGCTATATGCAGGTCACGCCGCTGCAACTGGCCCAGGCCACTGCGCTGATCGCCAACAAGGGCGTGTGGAACCGTCCGCACCTGGCAAAAACGGTGGACGGTGTCGCACCGGTGGACGACCACCCGATGCCCAACATCCTGCTGAAAAATCCCCGGGATTGGGAGCAGGTCAATCACGGCATGCAGATGGTCATGCACGATCCGCGCGGCATTGCCCGTGCGGCGGCGGCGGGTGCGCAATACCGGATTGCCGGCAAGAGTGGTACCGCGCAGGTGGTGGCGATCAAGCAAGGCGAGCGCTACGACCGCCTGAAAACCCGCGAGCGCAATCGCGATAACGCCTTGTTTGTTGGCTTCGCCCCGGCGGAGCATCCGCAGATTGTCATCTCGGTGATGATCGAGAATGGCGAGGCGGGCGGTCGTGTCGCGGGGCCTGTGGTGCGGCAGATCATGGACGCCTGGCTGCTGGATGACCAAGGGCACTTGAAGCCGCAATACGCCAGTCCGAGCAAAACACCGGGTGACCCCCACGTCTGAAGCCTAACAGCCACTTGCCAGTTGCTTTACGTTAACGTAAACATAGGCACAGGCGCCGCAGATCAATGGCGCAGCTTTTGCTTGAGGGAAGCACAAACTTCCCTTTACTGCCCTGTGTACCGGGTGTAGACATTTGCCATGACGTGCGTGCTGCGTCGCAGGCATGGACACGACCCCGCAAGGTGCTGGACGGACCGATCCGGAGCGCTTGATGAGCCCTATAAAAACAACAATTGCACAGTTGCCCCACGAAGCCCGGCTAGCCCGGGAGAAACTCCACCTGGAGGGCGAAGTCCCCGATGGTGTATTGCGCGCCGAAATCGATGCTTCATGGCGGCGCAGCCTCAGCCACGGTGTGCACTTCAACGGCAAACATGAACTGGCGCTGGAATCGAGTGCCAGCCTTGAGGTGCTGCTGGCCAGCAACCGCCTGCTGATCGACGCAGCACTACCGGCCATCGATTACCTGGCGGCCCGCCAGGGCAAGGAAGGCCTGATCATTCTGGCCAACGCCGACGCCACCATTCTCGCCGTTGAAGGCCGCGCCGACCGACTCAAGGGCAGCGGCCTGCAGGACATTACGCTCGGTGCCTGCTGGAGTGAAGCGGTACGCGGCACCAATGCGCTGGGCACGGCATTGGTCGAGGCGCGGCCGACCCTGATCGACTGCGGCGAACACTATCTGGATCGCCTCAGCGAATTTTCCTGCACCTCAGTTCCCATTCATTGCCCTCAGGGCGACATCCTCGGGGTGCTCGATCTGACGCGCGAAGGCCCGTTGGGACGCGTCCACGACAGTACCGCGTTGCTGGCCATGGCGGTCAGCCAGATCGAGAGCCGGGTGTTCAACGCCAGCTTCGCCGATCAGATCGTGCTCGCCTTCCACAGTCGTCGCCAATACCTGGAATCGCCTTGGCAGGGCCTATTGGCGGTGAGCCTGGGCGGGCAGATCCTCGCGGTCAGCGCCCAGGCTTGCCAGTTGCTCAACGCCGAGCGCGCAGCGTTGGTTGGACAGCGCTGCGAAGCGTTTCTCGGGGTCGATGGCGTGCAATTGCTCGCGCGCCTGCAGCAAGGCGCGGTTGGCAGCCTGCAAACGGCCAAGGGCGAATTTTTCTACAAAGCCCTGCGTGCGCCGCACCGTTCATTGAATGTCGGCATAACGCCACGTCCGGCAGCAAAAACCAGCAAGACGCCGCCCGATCTCGATGCCCTGGCTGGCAGTAACAGCCGCTACGCGCGGGCGTTGCGCATGGCCCGGCAAGGCCTGGCCAATGAGTTGCCAGTGTTGCTGCTGGGCGAGACCGGGACCGGCAAGGAAGTGGTGGCACGTGCGCTGCACCTGGCCGGCAGTCGCTGCGACAAACCCTTTATTGCGGTCAACTGCGCGGCGATTCCCGAAGGGCTGATCGAGTCCGAGCTGTTCGGCTACCGCGAAGGTGCATTCACCGGCTCGCGGCGCGGCGGGATGATTGGTCGCCTGCAGCAAGCCCATGGCGGCACGCTGTTTCTCGATGAAATCGGCGACATGCCGCTGGCCCTGCAGGCCCGCCTGTTGCGTGTGCTGCAAGACCGCAAAGTCGCGCCACTGGGGGCTGGCGAAGAACAGGACATCGACGTCGCGCTGATCTGCGCCACGCACCGTGATCTTAAGCGCCTGGTCGAGGACAAGCATTTTCGTGAGGACCTGTTCTACCGAGTCAACGGTATCAGCGTGATGCTCCCGGCGCTGCGCGAGCGGGAGGATTTCGGCGAGTTGCTTAAGCGCCTGCTGGTCAAGCTCGACGCTCCGAGCGTGACGCTCAAGGCCGACCTCAGCCAACTGCTTGCCGCTTACCATTGGCCGGGCAACATCCGTCAACTTGAAATGGTCCTGCGTACCGCCTTGGCGATGCGTGAGCCGGGTGAAACGGTCCTCGGTCTCGACCACCTGCCGGACAGCATGCTCGATGAACTCAATGCCGGCGAACGCGCGTCCACTGGCAGCATCCGTCAAAACGAACTGGAGCTGATCCGCCAGTCCCTCGACAACCATCAGGGCAATGTCTCGGCGGCAGCCGATGCGCTGGGGATCAGCCGCGCGACCTTGTACCGCAAGCTCAAACAGTTGCGCAGTTGATGCGGCGCTTGATTGTCAGGCTGGTCGACAGCCCCGACCCGCAAGCGCTGGATGCCGCGCTGGCCTGGCTGTATGGCTTCGTGCGTCCGCACCGCCTGGCGATTGCCGGCCTGCTCGGGTTGTCGGTCTGCGCGTCGCTGCTGGTGCTGGTCCAACCGTGGTTGACCAAGCTGCTGATCGACGACGGTTTGCTGGCGAAAAATTTCTCAATGTTGGTCCTGATCGCTGGTTTGATGATTGTCGCCGGCCTGCTCGGCACCGGGTTGTCGGGCATCAACCGCTACCTGCACACGCGGCTTTCCGGACGCATTCTGTTCGCGCTGCGTGACGATCTATACCGGCACCTGCAAACCCTGTCGCCGGGGTTTTACGGGCAGCGGCGGATCGGCGACCTGATGTCGCGCCTGGACGGTGACGTCGCCGAGATCCAGCGCTTTGCCTTGGATTCGCTGTTCTCTGCGGTGTCGAGCATCATCGGCCTGGTGTGTGCGGTGGCGATGCTGCTGACCCTGTCGTGGAAGCTGTCATTGCTGGCCCTGGTGCTGATTCCGCTGGATGTGCTGTGGCTGCGCTGGATGCGGCGCAAGGTCGAGCGCGATGTGCGGCAATTGCGCGAGCGTTCGGCGGACATGTCCTCGTTCATGGTCGAGACCCTGCCGGTGATGAAGTTCATCCAGTCGGCCGGTCAGCAGCAGCGCGAAGCACGGCGCCTGGAGAGCCTCGGGCAGGGCTATATGAGCCAGCTGCTGCGCCTGCAAGTCACTGAGTTCTTCACCCAGGCGGTACCCGGCACCCTGACCTCGCTATCCCGCGCCTGCGCGTTCCTGATCGGCGGCTATTGGGTGGTGCAGGGCACCTGGCAATTGGGGGCACTGATCGCATTTTCCACTTACCTGGGCATGGCGGTCGGGCCGGTGCAGAGCCTGCTCGGTTTGTACGTGGCGATCCAGCGCATGACCGTCAGCCTGGGCCGGGTTATGGAGCTGCGCGGCGAACCGGCGACGGTGACCACGCCAGTCGCGGCACAGCCGATGCCTGCCAGCGGCGAACTGCGTTTCGACAACGTGCACTTCAGCCATCCCGGGCGGGCGAGTACCTTGCGAGGCATTGAAGCGAGCATTCCCCACGGCCTGAAAGTCGCCCTCAGCGGCGGCTCGGGTGTCGGCAAGTCGACCCTGATCGACCTGCTGCAACGCCACCACGATCCGCAGTCCGGACGTATCCTGCTCGGTGGTGTCGACCTGCGTGAGTTGGACCTGTACCAACTGCGCCAGCGCATCGCCGTGGTCAGCCAGGACATCGTGCTGTTTCGCGGCAGCCTGGCAGACAACCTGGCCTACGCCGTGCCCGATGCCAGCCGCGAAGCGGTGACGCAGGTTGCACGCCTGGCGCAGCTCGACAGCCTGATCGAGTCCTTGCCCGAGGGCCTCGACAGTCCGCTGGGCGAACGCGGCCAGCAATTGTCCGGCGGCCAGAAACAGCGGATCGCCATCGCCCGGGCCTTGTTGCAGGATCCGATGATTCTGGTGCTCGACGAAGCCACCTCGGCGGTCGACGAAGCCACCGAGCGCGAAGTCATCGAAGCCATCGACCGCTTGTTTGCCACGCGCACACGGATCCTCATCAGTCATCGGCCGTCGACCCTGGCCGATGCCGACCTGCGCTTTGAGCTATTGGATGGCGTACTGACGCCGGTGCGGGTGCTGCATGACGCCTGAGCTGCGCATTGGCCTGGTGGACAGCGGTCACGCGCCGGCGCAAGGCGCGCTGGTCGATGCGGGCAGACGGTTTTACCTGTTGGAGCAGGGGGCCGCCGAGGATGTGTTGATCGATGACCCGCTGGGCCATGGTACGGCGGTGCTTGAGGCGATCCAGCATTGTGCTCCCGCAGCACGCTTCTACGTCGCCCAGGTGTTTGACCGTCGCGGCATCACCAGTGCCCTGCAGATTGCCGCCGCGATTGACTGGCTGGTGGCGCAGCAGGTGCGAGTGATCAACCTCAGCCTTGGCTTGCGCCAGGACCGCAGCCTACTGCGTGAAGCCTGTGCCGCAGCGACGGCGCGTGGTGTGCTGTTATGTGCGTCCAGCCCGGCTCAGGGCGAGGGCGTCTATCCGGCGAATTATCCCGAAGTCGTGCGGGTGACCGGAGACGCTCGCTGCGATGCGCACCAATGGACCTGGCTCGATAGCCCGCAAGCGGATTTCGCCGCGTGCGTGCGTGGTGCCTATGCCGGGCAGTCGGGCGCCAGTCTCGGTTGTGCGACATTAACCGGGCACATCGCCCGTTTTCTCGGTACAAGGCGGGATGCAAGCAACGGCGAAATCATCCAATGGCTTCAGGACAACGCGCACTATCGCGGTCGCGAGCGGCGGACCCAGGCATGACTGAAATCCTTATCCTCGGTGCCGGACCGGCAGGGGCGGCGGCCGCGTTGGGGCTGCGGCGCATGGGCTATGAGGTGACGCTGGTCAGCGACTGGCGCCGCTTCTCTGCCCTTGAAGGCGTTTCACAACGGGTGCTGGAGGCGCTGCGCGGCGCCGGTCTGCATCAGGCACTGGCAAACGCGACGTTGCCGTCCCAGCGCCAGGTGTCGTGGAACGGCCAGCAACATGCGCAGAACATCGAATTTCTCCTCGATCGCCCGAGCTTTGATCGAGGCCTGCGCGAGGATTTACGCCAGGCCGGGGTCGAGCTGATCGAGGGCCGGGTACTGGCGGTGCATTCGGATGTCGGTGGGCATCGGGTCGAGGTTGAAGGCCATGGCGTGTTGGCCGCAGACTTTCTGGTGGAGGCCCGTGGGCGTCAGGCGCCGGCCATGGGCAAGGGCCGACGTGGGCCTGAGACGGTCAGCCTGCTGAATCGCTGGCAAGGTGCACCTGCAAATACCGCCAGTGCGGTGCAAAGCCTGGAGGACGGCTGGGCGTGGATGGCCCGGCGCGCCGATGGCCAGTGTTACTGGCAACTGACCGTCGACGTGGCCAGCGCCGAGCTGCCCGGCAAGGCGCACCTGCTCGACTACTGCCGAGCACGACGACGCACCTCTGAATTGGCCGCCGAACTGTTTGGTACGGGCGAGGAAGTCGACCTGCAACTGCACGCGCGCAGCAGCACGGCGATCCTCAGTTCACAGCTGTGTGGCAGCAACTGGATTCGCGTCGGCGATGCGGCAATGGCTGTTGATCCGCTGTCGGGCAACGGGATTTTCCAGTCGTTGTCGTCGGCGTTGCAGGCGCCGGTGGTGATCAACACTCTGCTGCGCAAACCCGAGCGTGCGGCCTTGGCGCGGCGTTTTCATGAGCAGCGGGTGGAGCAGTTGTTCCTGAGGTTTGCGCGAATCGGGCGGGACTTTTATGCCGATGAACTGCGCTGGTTGCATCAGCCGTTCTGGCAGGCTCGGCGCCATTGGCCAGACGCCGAGATGGCCCATGCGCAGGCGGATTTCAATGCGTTGCGGATTGAATCGGCGCCGGTGCTCAGGGACGGTTTTGTCGACGAGGCCGAGGTGGTGATCACAGCCGATCAGCCGTTGGGCATCTGGCATGTGCAGGGCATCGAACTGGCGCCTTTGCTGCGCCGTTTACGCAGCGAACCGGGCCGGCAAGCGCTGGCCGGCTTGGATGCGGAGCAGGGGCGGATGGTCAGGAGTTGGTTGTTGGCCCAGGGTTATAAGCCCTGAAGCGGCAGGCGCCGTTCGACGCCTGCCGCGTGAGGATCACAGCTTGATCAGCACCGATTTCAGCTCGGTGTAATGCTCGATGGCCGCATAGCCCATCTCCCGTCCAACCCCGGACATTTTGTAGCCGCCAAAGGGCAGTGCCGGATCCAGCGCACTGTGGCAATTGACCCAGACTGAACCGGACTTGATTCGCGGAATCATCCGATGCACGGCTGCCAGGTCGTTGGACCAGATACTCGCACCGAGTCCATAGGGACTGTCATTGGCCATGCGCAGGGCATCAGCTTCGTCGTCGAACGGAATGGCCACCAGCACCGGGCCGAAAATTTCTTCCTGGACCAGCGAGTGCTTCTGATCGACGTCGACTATCACCGTTGGCTTGACGAAGAACCCCGGGCCGAACTGCTCACCGCCGCAAGCAATGGTAGCGCCGCTTTGCCGGCCTTGTTCGATGTAGCCGTAGACGCGCTCCTGCTGCCGCGCCGAGATTAGCGGCCCCATTTCGACACTGGGGTCGAGGCCGTTACCAAGCTTCATGGCGTTGGCAATATCAGCGATGTCGGCGACTACGTTGTCGAAGTGCTTGCGTTGCACATAGAGCCGCGAACCGGCGCAGCAGACCTGGCCCTGGTTGAAGAAAATCGCGCTGGCGGCACCGGCTGCGGCGCTGTTGAGATCGGCATCGGCCATGACGATGGTCGGTGATTTGCCGCCCAGTTCCAGGGTGACCCGGGTCATCGAGTCCATGGCGATCTTGCCGATCTGCTTGCCCACGGCGGTTGAGCCGGTGAAGGTCAACTTGTCCACCAACGGGTTGTGGGTCAGGGCCGAGCCGGCGGTGATGCCGGTGCCGGTGACCACGTTGAACACGCCCTCGGGGTAGCCGGCCTCGAGCACCAGTTCGGCCAGCTTGAGGGCGCTCAGCGGCGTCTCATCTGCTGGCTTGAGCACCACGGTGCAGCCGGTGGCCAGGGCCGGGCCGAGCTTCCAGCAGGCCAGCAGCAGCGGGAAGTTCCAGGCGACGATGGCGCCCACCACGCCCACCGCTTCACGGCGGATAAAACTGTGGAACTGGTCGTTGGGCATCAAGGGCAGCGAGACTTCGACGCTGGAACCTTCGATCTTGGTGGCCCAGCCGGCCATATAGCGCAGGAAGTCGATCGACAGTTGCACGTCCATCACCTGGGCCACGGCGGCGCTCTTGCCGTTATTCAGGCATTCCAGTTGCGCGAGGATTTCCGCGTCGCGTTGCATCAGGTCGGCGAGTTTCCACAGCAGGTTCTGTCGTTCACGCGGGCGGGTGCGGGTCCACGCCGAGTCATCGAAGGCCTGGCGAGCGGCGAGTACGGCGCGGTCGACATCCTCAGGCGTGGCCTTGGGCACCACACACAGCACCTCGCCGGTGGCAGGGTTGTGCAGGGGCATGGTCTGGCCGTCGGCGGCCTCGACCCACGCGGCGCCGACCAGCATGCGCGGGGCGCGTTGAATGAAGGCCGAAACGGCGGGAAGCAGAGTGGGAAGCGACATGTTGGAACCTCGTCTTGTTCGTGTGGCGAGGTTGTTCGCAACGCGTGTGCCAGTTTCGCCGAGGCCCGGGTTTACCGGGCTCCCGGGGCAAAAACGAGGGTGTCGAAAGCGCCGCGCTGTCGCACATTGCGACAGCGCTTGAGACGCGCCAATCACTGGCGCAACGGATCAGAAGCTGTATTTGACGTTGAACATCAGGTTGCGTGGTGCCCCCCAGAACACCGTGCCGTAGTTGCCCATACCGCTGTAGTAATGTTTGTCGAACAGGTTGTTGACGTTGACCGTCGCCTTGAGGTTTTCGGCGAAGTCGTAGCCACCCACCAGCCCCACCAGTGCGTAGGATTTCTGTTCGAACTTGGCGCTCGGATCATCGATCGAGTACCAGTCTTCATCGCTCGGTTTGAAGAAGCTCGAACTCTGCCAGTAGAGGTTGCCGCCCACCGTAACCTTGCGCCATTCCTCCGGCAGACGGTAATTGGTCGCCAGCTTGAAGAGGTGTTGCGGTTGGTTGGTCGCGACACGCTGGTCGTCAGCGTCGTGGGACTCGGCGAAGGTGTAGCCGGCCATCAGTTGCAGATCCTTCATCACCTCGCCCGACATTTCCATCTCGACGCCACGGGTGGTGACTCCTTGCGCGGTGCGGTAGGCATCGGCGCCCGAGGGAGTGGTGCCGCCGGTGAGAATGGCGAAGTTGTCCTGCTGCAATTCGAATAGGGCCAGGCTGGCGTTCAGGCGCTCTTCGAAGTAGGCGCCCTTGATCCCTATCTCATAACTTTGCCCGGTCAGTGGATCGATCGGCTTGCCATCGGTGCCGAGGCTGTAGGCCTGGGGTTTGAAGATGTCGGTGTAGCTGGCGTAGACCGTGTGGTGCTGGTCCAGATCGTAAGTGATGCCGGTGTACGGCACGATTTCGCTGGAGTTGGTCGCGCTGGCCGGGAAACGTCGGCCCCTGCCGTTGATGGTGTCGATGTCCCATTTGTAATCGACGATTCGCGCGCCGAAAATCAGCGACATGGCATCGGTCGGTTTGAAGAGGGTGGCGGCGAAGCCGACCTTCTGCCGGGCCTCGATATCGAAGGTCGACCACCATTCGAAGTTGCGCGGTCTGTCGCCATAACCGTCCCACTGGAAGACATCGTCGATCACCCCGTTGGTCACGCCGTCGTAGCGTTTGGAGGTGGCTTCGGTGTGGGCCATGCTGTAGCCGAACACCGCTTCATGCACCCGTCCGCCGAGGGAGAATGGCCCGCGAGCGTAGAGGTCGAAGTCCTGCTCCTGGCTGGTGGTGTTGAATTTGGTCGCGGTGCCCTCGTTGTTCACGTCGCCGGTGACCGGGTCGATGTTGCCGCCGATAAAGCCATGGGAAATGCTGCCATTGGCTTGCACCGGCTCGCTGCTGATTCCCGAGATCAGCTCGCGGGTGCGATAGTCACGGTTGCTCAGCACACCCTTGATCACCCACTCGTTGTCGAAGGTATGGGCCAGTTCGACAAATGCGCGCTGGGTTTCCTGGTTGCGCCAGGTCCAGCGGTCGGCGGCGTTGGTGTCGCGGTCGAACTTGACGGTGCGTCCGTCCTGATAAAACGCGGGCAGGGCGCCGGTGGTGCTGCCGTTGTCGTAGTTCTTCTGCACGTCATAGCCGACAGTGAGCACGGTGCTGTCGGTCAGGTCCGCTTCGAGCACACCGTAGAAAGTGTTCTGCTCGCCGGTCAGGTAATCGACGTAGCTGTGTTGGGACTGGGTGCCCGCGACCATGCGCCCACGGATATTGCCGCTGTCGGTCAGCGGGCCGGACAGGTCGACGTCGACGCTGTACTTGTCCCAGGAGCCGGCTCCGGCGCTGACACTGCCCTGGAATTTGTCGGTCGGCCGCTTGCGCACCAGGTTGATCACCCCGGACGGATAACCGGAACCGTTGACTAGCCCGGTCGCGCCCTTGAGCACTTCGACGCGGTCGTAAATCAGGCTGTTGCCGATGCTGTAGTTGTCACGCAGCGAGCCGCCGTCCGACGACAGGCTCGGCACACCGTCGAACTGGAAATTTTCCAGTTTGAAGCCACGGGCGTAGAAGGTGTAGGCCTCGGAGCTTTCCTGGTTGACGATGATGCCCGGCGTTTGCTGCAGCACTTGTGAAATGCTTTGCAGATTCTGGTCGTCCATTTGCTGGCGGGTAACCACGCTCACTGACTGCGGGGTGCGGCGCAGGCTCAGGTTCATGCGGGTGGCCGCAGCGGTCTCGCCGGTGGTGTACGAGCCGGTGCCCTCGGTGGTGCTCCCCAGCACTGCCGCAGAAATATTGGTCGCATCCAGTTCCAGCGCGCCGGCACTGGCGGGCACTTTTTGCAGCAGGTAGCCGTCGTCACTGTTGTAAACGGTCAGGCCAGTGCCGCGCAGGACCTGAGCGAAACCCTCCAATACGGTGTAGGTGCCGTCGACCCCCGGGCTGGTCAAACCGCTCAACTGCTGGCTTTGCAGGGAAATCGGCGCCCCTGCGGCTTGGGCATAGCGTCCCAGTACCTGCTCCAGTGGCCCGGCCGGAATGTGGTAGGCCTGCACCGGTTTTTCGGCATAGGCCAGGGTCGGCAACACCAGCGGCAAGGCGCACAGGCTCAGGCGGCTCGCCAGCAGCAGGCGGTAAGGGGAAGTCATGTTTGCGAATCTCCGTTCATTTTGTTGGCATTGGGGAGGACGGATGATTTTCGAAAACACGCAATGAGAATGAAAATTAGTTGTTTTTCTGCTTGGTGACCAGCGTCACCCGGGTCAGCCAGGGCGTGTAGTGGCTGATTTCGATCGGTAACGTCCGGGCCAGCAGGCGCAAGGCTCGATCACTGTCATCGGTGGGCAGCATCACGGTGACCCGCAGCGCCGACAGCGCCTGCTTGTCGAACAGCACCAGGCCCTTGCGGTGCCTCGCCAGCCGCTCGAGAACGTCGGTCAGCGGTTGGTTGTAGGCCAACAGCTGCCGGTCATCCCAGGCATTTTGCAGGGCCTGGCTGTCGACCTGTTCCACCGCGCCAGGCCCGTTTGCATCGAAGCGCAGGCGCTGGCCGGCGTTGAGGGTCTGGCTGCGTCCGCCGGCGTCGATGCGGGTGGCGGACTCGAGCATGGTCACCTGAGTGGCATCGTCCAGTTGCTCGACCAGAAAACGCGTACCCAGCGCACGAATGCTGCCTTGCACCGTCACCACGGAGAACGGGCGCGCCGGATCCTTGGCCACCTCCACCAGAATTTCGCCGCGCAGCAGCTTGACCCGCCGTTGTTGCGGGTCGAAGTCGAGGTCGACGGCGGAGTCGCTGTCCAGGTCGATCTGGCTGCCATCGGCCAGCCGTTGGTGCTGGCGTTCGCCGCTGGCGGTGTGCAGATCGGCGAACATCAGCCCCTGTTGCATCGAATAGCTACCCAGCAGGCCGACCATCGCCAGCAGGGCCAGCGAGGCAATGCTGCGACCATGGCGCCGGCTGCTCGCAGCACGGCGCAAGGTCGCCGTGGCGGGTTGGGCGGGGAGTGTTTGCAGCGGTGCGAGATGCCCTTGCAGGCGGGCGATGGCGCTGGCGTGTTGCGGGTCGAGCGCCAGCCATTCAGTGAAGGCCTGGCGGGTTTCGGCGTCCGTTTGATGATCGAGGCGTACCAGCCATTCGGCGGCCTGGCGGCGGATCGAATGGGGCAGTGAACTGTTCATGACCCCGTCCCGGCAGCGTCATCGCAGGCTTCCAGGGCCAGCACCAGGTCCATTTGCACGGTTCGCAAGGAGACGCCGAGGCGCGTGGCAATCTGGGTCTGGTTCAAGCCTTCCATGTGCCGCAGGATGAACGCTTCGCGAACTCGCGTGGGCATGCGCGACAGCGCCCGGTCGATGCCTTCGAGCACCCGCACGGCTTCGAAGATCTGCTCGGGGGAGGGCGCTTGGTCGAGGTGCGCAGCCCACAGTTCCAGTTCGTCGAGGTAGGCTTTTTCCAGGCGCTTGCGCCGGCTGTTGTCGATGATCAACCGCCGCGCCACCGTCGCCAGGAACGCCCGCGGTTCACGGGGCACGACGTAAGGGCCGGTGCAGAGGACGCGCACGAAGGTATCTTGAGCCAGGTCGGCGGCGTTGTGCGGGCAGTGCAGGCGGCGCCGCAACCAGTTCAACAGCCACCCATGATGGCCTTGGTACAGAGCGTCCAGCGTGTCGGCCGATGCGGGTGTTCTAGGCTTCATGGGTGTTTTTTGTTAATGAGAATTATTACATGCTACGCTAAGTATTTGTTCTCCCGCAACGGTGAGCCGCGGAGTTGAAAGACCCTGGGTTTGCGCGTTCTCAAGGAATAAGGATCAACCATGGATTGGCGTGCAAGGATTAAAGGTTGGCACATGATGACGGTTGGCGGCGCGCTGTATGGCGTGTGGCTGGTCATGGTGCTGACTGGCGCCGAGCATGCTGGCGTCGCCAGCAGCAGCGCATTTGTCTGGCTGTTTTTTGGTTATCTCAGGCGCGGCGATGAAAAGAAGCGCGCGGCGCGTGGGGACAAGCGGTCCTGATCCATTTGCCTCGATCAGCGGCCGAGCATGCGATCGATCACCGCCCATAGCTGCGGGTCGTTGAAGTCTTCAATCGCCAGGTGTGCGCCCGCCGCCAGCAGCGTTTCACGGCGCTGGCTGGTGACCAGGCCGACGGTGAAAATTCCGGCGTTGACCGCGGCGGTCAGGCCCGGGATCGAATCTTCAAAGGCCAGGCTGACTTCGGCAGCGGCATTCAAGCGCGCCAGGCCGGTCAGGTAAGGCAGAGGATCGGGCTTGGCGCGTGACAGTTCCTCGGCCACCACCATCTGCTCGAAGCGCGCTTGCAGGCCGAGGGCCTCAAGCATGTGCTCGGCATTGGCTCGGGGCGCATTGGTCACCACCGCTACGCCAATCGCCTGCGCTTCGGCGAAATCCAGCAGACGTTCCAGTCCGGCAATTGGCTTCAAGTGTGTCGACAACTGGCGAAACCGCGCTTCCTTGCGCTCGGCAAAGGCTTCGTGTTCGGCCACCGGGCGTTCGGGGAACAGGTAGCGGCACATGTTGACGTTGGCCTGGCCGCTGACATGGGCTTCGAACTCGGCTTTGCTGAATGCACGCCCGTCTTCCTCCAGCAAGAGCTCCTGAACGGCCTGCAAGTGCAGGGCATCGGTGTCGGTGAGGGTGCCATCGAGGTCGAAGAGCAAGGCAGTGAGCATGGTGCGATTCCCTTGGCTGAAGCGGTTAAGCGGGTGGGCAATCATCCTATACGAGGTCGGCTCATCTATGCTCGTCTCAGAGTGCAACAGCTGTCGCGAAATTAAACGCCGTCTCTGGTCAGCAATCCCCTCAAAATCCTCAGGCTTCCCCACAAAACGTTGATTTATCGAGGTATTCACAAGCTGGCACGCTCTGTGTATTGCTCGTTGCAGACGTTTCTCTTGCCTTCGCCGGCGATTCGCTCGCTGGCGGTAGAAACCATAAAAACGACCATTCCAACAATAAGAAAGCACCGTGCGAGGTTCGACGTTGATGAAGAGAAAACTCCGATCAGGCATGAGCGCCAGTCTCCTAGCGCTTGCCGCGTGTGCCGCTCTGCATGCGCCGCAAAGCATGGCCGCGCGTGATGCCCAGAGCATCCTCAAGGAAACCTGCCAGGGCTGTCATACCCCGGAAGCGGACAACGCCCTGAGCCGCATCAGCCACCAGCGCAAGACCCCCGAGGGCTGGCTGATGAGCATTGCGCGGATGCAGACCATGCATGGTTTGCAGATCAGCGATGACGACCGCCGCACCCTGGTCAAATACCTGGCCGATACCCAGGGCCTGGCGCCGAGCGAAACGGATGGCGTGCGTTACGCCCTCGAGCGCCGACTGAACACGGTCGAGCAGTTCGACGAGCAGACCAGTCAGATGTGCGGTCGCTGCCACTCCGGTGCGCGGGTGGCCTTGCAACGCCGTCCGGCCCAGGAATGGGAGCGCTTGGTGAACTTCCACCTCGGCCAATGGCCGTCCCTGGAATACCAGGCGCTGTCGCGGGATCGCGACTGGTTCGACCTGGCGCGCAAAGAGATGGTGCCGTTGTTGGCCAAGCGTTATCCACTGGACAACCCGGCCTGGAAAACCTGGCAGAAAACCGCGCCCAAGGCCGAGACCCTGGCGGGCGACTGGAGCTTCAGCGGCCATTTGCCGGGTAAGGGCGAGCTGGCGGGTGTGATGAGCGTCAGCAGCGAGGGCAACGATCAGTTCAAGGTCACGGTCAAGGGCCAGTACGCCGACGGCAGTCCGTTCAATGGCGACGGCAGTGCGATCCTTTACAGCGGCTACGAGTGGCGCGGCAACGTGACGGTCGATGGCGTGGTCATGCGTCAGGTGCTGGCGGCCAAGGGCACGCAACTGCAAGGCCGGATGTTCGAGGCCGAGCACGATGAGCGCGGGCTCGACTTCACGGCCGCCAAACACGGCTCCAGCCAGTTGCTGGCGGTGCAGCCGGGTTATCTGAAGGCTGGCACCGAGACTGAAGTGACCCTGATCGGCGCGGGTCTGCAAGGCAAGCCGGACTTTGGCAAAGGCGTCGAAGTACTGGAAGTCATTGCGCAGAGTCCTGAGCAGATCAAAGTCAAACTCAAGGCCGCCAGCGATGCCAAGCCGGGCCTGCGGACCGTCAGCGTCGGCGCGCTGAAAGGACCGAGCCTGTCGGTTTACAGCAACATCGCCGAGATCAAGGTAGTGCCCGCGTTCTCCGTGGCGCGGATCGGCGATGGCGGTGGTTCGACGCCGAAAGTCCAGGGCCGTTTCGATGCCGAAGCCTGGGGCAAGGGTGCCGATGGCAAGCCGTATCGTATCGGGGTGTTCCCGGCGCAGTGGAAGGTCGAGGCCTTCGACGAGCGTGCCAAAGAAGACGAAGACGTCAAGTTTGCCGGCACCATGCAGGCCGACAGCGGCGTGTTCACACCGGGCGATGCCGGGCCGAATCCAGCGCGCAAAATGTCCACCAACAATGCCGGCAACCTCAAGGTGATCGCCGCCGTCGACGATGGGGGCAAGTCCCTGACCGGCGAAGGTCAGATGATCGTCACCGTGCAACGCTGGAACAATCCACCCATTCCATAAGGCTGGCCCGACACGGTTTCAGACACTTTTCGGAATGACCGCAAGCCCCGCGTAAAGGGGCTTGCACAGGAGGTTTGCGATGGGCGCTATCTTGAATCTGGTCGAACGTAATCTGCACGAAGTGCAGGTCGATGCCGACCGCATGCTGTTTCACATCCCCAGCAGTTCGCTGTTCGCCAGCGATGAACTGACGGGCACCATCATCGATACGTTACGCGGCCCGGGCTGCTCGTCGGACGAACTGATCCGGCGCCTCGGCGCACGCTTCAACGGCGAGGAAATCAGCGAAACCCTGCGCGAGCTGATGGCCCTGGAACTGGTTAGCGACGGCTCGCCGCTGACCCCGGACATTGCCACCAAACGGGTCGAGCGCACGGCAATCAACACCGTGGTGCTCAACGTCAACACCGGCTGCAACCTGAGCTGCACCTACTGCTACAAGGAAGACCTCGACAAACCCTCGGCCGGCAAGAAGATGGACGTCGAAACCGCCATCGCCTCGGTGGAAATGCTCCTGCGCGAGTCACCGGACGAAGAGCGGTTTACGGTTGTGTTTTTTGGTGGGGAGCCGCTGAGCAATCGCAAGCTGATCGAGTACATGGTCGACTATTGTGAAAAGCGGTTTGCCGAGGCGGGCAAGTTCGTCGAATTCGTCATGACCACCAACGCCACGCTGCTCACCGAAGACACCGTGGACTACCTGAATGCCCACCGCTTCGGTTTGTCGGTGAGCATCGACGGGCCAAAAACCGTGCACGACCGCAACCGCATCACCGTGGGCGGGCAGGGTACCTATGATGTGGTGCGGCGCAAGGCCGAGATGCTCCTGTCGCGCTACAACAGTCGACCGGTGGGCGCTCGCGTGACCCTGACCACCGGGGTCACCGACGTCGAGACCATCTGGGATCACCTGTTCAACGAACTGGGTTTTGCCGAAGTCGGCTTCGCCCCGGTGACCTCTGGCGACATCAGTAGCTTCAACCTCAGCAGCGACGAACTGGTGCAGGTGTTCGCCAACATGAAGGCCCTCGGTCGACGTTACCTGGAAGCAGCACTGGAGCATCGCAACATCGGTTTCTCCAACCTGCATCAGCTGATTACCGACATCCACGAGGGCCACAAGAAAGCCCTGCCGTGCGGTGCCGGGCTGAAGATGCTGGCGGTGGATCACAAGGGCGAACTCAACCTTTGCCACCGTTTCACCGGCTCGACGTTGCCGACCTTCGGCAACGTCCACAGCGGTGTGAAACAGATGGAGTTGAACGACTTCCTGTCCGAGCGCCTCGATCGCACCAACACCGGTTGCAACGACTGCAACATCCGCAACCTGTGTTCCGGTGGCTGCTATCACGAGAGCTATGCACGCTACGGCGATCCGACGCACCCGACTTACCACTACTGCGAACTGATGCGTGACTGGGTCGACTTCGGCATCGAGGTCTACACCCGGATCATGGCCAATAACCCTGCGTTCATCAGCAGTTACATCACTCCGCGCAAGGCTCACTGATATGAAACATCTCAAGGCAATCAATAACAAAGCGTTGAAGCTGGATCAGGCCGCGGACGAGAACCGCATCGAAGAAGTGGTGGCCATGAGCTCCGTGGCGGGGTGCGCATCGACCACCGACCCGGGTTGGGAGATCGATGCGTTCGGTGGCGTGTCGTCGCTGTGCCAGCCGATGGAGGCCGATCTCTACGGCTGCTCCGACCCTTGCTGGTGGCCAGCTCAGGTGCCGGACATGATGAGCACCTACCCGGACTGGAATAAGGATGCCCAGGCGTCCAACGACAACTGGCGCAACCTCGGCACTGTCTTCCCGAAAGACAAGTGATCAGATAACAAGAAGGATTCCAGCATGCACAGCATCAAAGCCTGCGGCCTGGCCGCGTTTGCCCTCTTGAGCAGCTGTTCGCTCAGTGTTTTGGCCGATGAAAACCTCGCGCTCAACGCTGGTCACGAATACATGGTGACCACCAATTACCCGAACAACCTGCACGTCATCGACCTGCAGACCGATACCCTGTACAAGACCTGCAAGCTGGCAGATGCGTTCGGCCCGGGGACCATCCAACTGTCGCCGGACCGCAAGACCGCCTACGTGCTGAACAACCACTACGCCGATGTCTACGGCGTCGAGCTGGACAGCTGCAAGCAGGTATTCCATGCGAGCATTACCCAGCAGCCGGGGGAAAAGGCGCGGTCGATGTTTGCCTTCACCGTCAGTCACGACGGCAAGGAGCTGTACACCATCGCCAACCCGACCCGCATGCTCAACGACCGCTACGAAGTCCAGGCGCCACGGCTTGATGTCTACGCCACCGACGCCGGTCAGGACGCCAAGCCGGTGCGCAGTTTCCCGGCGCCACGTCAGTTGACCATCATGCAGAGCGGCGATGACGGCACCTTGTACGTGGCCGGTGCGGATGTCTACAAGGTCGATGTGAAGACTGGCAAGTTTGACGTGCTGATCCCCAGCCGTCACTGGAAGCGCCCGAATTACAGTGCGCCGGACGTGCTCTACGTGTGGAACCAGCAGACTTACCGCCATGACTTCTCGCTGCTCTACACTGCGGCGAAATTCAAGGACAAGAAGCAGGACCCGGCCACCGCCGAATACCTCTACGGGCTATTCAGCGTCGATCTGAAAACCGGCAAGACCGAGACCACCGACTTCGGTCCGCTGACCGAAATCTACTTCAGCGGCATGCGCTCGCCGAAGGATCCGAACCTGATGTTCGGGGTGCTCAACCGCCTGGCCAAGTACGACATCAAGGAGAAAAAGATGCTCGGGGCGGCGACCCTCGACCACTCCTACTACTGCATTTCCTTCAACAAGGACGGCAGCAAGATCTA
Source organism: Pseudomonas sp. Pse1 (assembly GCF_024519635.1). Classification (NCBI taxonomy): domain Bacteria; kingdom Pseudomonadati; phylum Pseudomonadota; class Gammaproteobacteria; order Pseudomonadales; family Pseudomonadaceae; genus Pseudomonas; species Pseudomonas sp. Pse1. The sequence goes on along the minus strand of NZ_JALJRO010000013.1, from coordinate 122,273 downwards.
CCTGGCCGGTACGTTCAACGACGTGGCGATCTTCGATCCCGAGACCATGAAGCAGATCGGCAGCATCAAGCTGCCGGGCGGCGACATGGCGATCACCACGGCGCAGATCTTTACCCGCTGATTACTGCGCAGCGACCCCTGGGCTGCCCCGGCCTGTGACTCAGCGCACCGGGCAGCTCAGGTCACCTTCCTGGCAATCGAGATAGTTCTTGAATGCCGCCACGCGCTTTTCCGTGAGCTCGGCCAGGCAGCCGCTGTAGATCATCGGATAAACGCTGCCGCCCTCGACTCCGGAGGCCGCGAAGCTGCACTCGGCATCGCGGAACGCCACCCAGGCACGCTGGGCGCTGACCAGGCGTTTCTTGTTGTCAGGGTTGTCCTGCAAGCGGCTGTTGATTTGCTTGTACAGGGCGTTGAGCTGGCTGTCGGCCTGCTTGTACTGCTTTGCAGCGCATTCATTCATCGCACCTTGGGTGCTGGCGTTGGCGCAGTCATCAGCCTGGACAGCAGCACTGAGCAGCAACGGTGTCAGGGCCAGGAAATAAGCTAATCGCATAAAAAACACTCGCTTGAGAGTTGAGGATCAGGTTTCAGCTACCGGGCTTCGGTTGCCATTGCGCGCATTCGAGTAGATCCCGGTCGGCCAGCCACGGCACGGCATGGGAGATCCAAATGTGGGCCTCGGGCGTAGCGCCAGGGTCGTCATCCAGGGTCGCCACGCGGACAATCACATGGGGCTGGGCCGGGCGTTCGGCGATCAAGTGGCTGCCACAGCGTGGGCAGAAATGTCGCAGCTTGCCGGGCGAGGATTCAAAGCAAGCCAGCAGGTTCTCACCCCGGGTCCAGCGAAAGTGTTCACGCATTACTCCGGCGGTCGAGGCAAACGCCGCGGCGTGGGCCTTGCGACAGGTGTGGCAATGACAATGGCTGATGGGCATGTCGAGCTGATCGACTTCGTAGGCAATGGCCTGGCACAGGCAACTGCCGCGCAGTGGGCTCATGGTGTATTCCTTCACAGGGCTGATAAGCGGTCAAAAGTGGACGTTAACACTGTTGGCGGGGCGTCGCGCAGATCGGAACAAACCGCGCCAGATTCAGTCACATGGGGTGGATGCAGCAACAGGATTGCCGGTTCCGTTGTCCGCGCCTAGTGTTCACCACAGGAGGTGCCCCATGCACAGTTCAGATCGTATCGAAAGAAAGATCCTGCTCAAGGTACCGCGTTCGACCGTGTGGCGGGTGGTGGCCAACGCTGAAGCCTTCGGTCAGTGGTTTGGCGTGGCGTTGGAGGGCCAGCGTTTTGTCGCTGGCGAGCGCTCTCAGGGGCAGATTACCTTTAAGGGTTACGAACATCTGTTGTGGGATGTCCAGGTCATGCGGGTCGAGCCGGAGCGGGTATTTGCCTTTCGCTGGCATCCTTATGCGGTGGACCCGAACATCGACTACTCCAACGAGCCCACCACCCTGGTGCTGTTCGAGTTGGAAGACAGGGAGGGCGGCACTTTGCTGAAAGTCGTGGAGTCCGGCTTTGATAACATTCCCGAAAGCCGTCGCCTCAAGGCGTTTCGCATGAACAGTCGCGGCTGGGATGAGCAAATGAGCAACATCGAGAAGTACCTTGACCAATTCTGACCCCACCGTTTCGAGCACTGAATGTTTGAGCCGTATCTGAGTCAATGGCAACTGCAGGCCGATGGCGCGCCGATCATCACCCTGGGCAGCCGCCTGTTACCGGTGCGCTATAAGGGCAAGCCGGCAATGCTGAAGATCGCCTTGAATGATGAAGAAAAGTTCGGCAACCGGTTGATGGTCTGGTGGCGTGGCGACGGCGCGGCGCGGGTGTATGCCCATGACGGCGACGGATTGCTGATGGAGCGCGCCGAGGGTCAGCGGTCGTTGCTGCACATGGCCCAGCACGGCGAGGACGACGAGGCCAGCCGAATCATCTGTACCGCCGTGGCGCGCCTGCACCTTCCGCGCTCGTCGCCCTTGCCGCCGCTGGCAAGCATGAAGCACTGGTTTCGCTCACTGCCACCGGCCGCTGCCAGCCATGGCGGGCTGCTGCGCCAGAGCCTGGCCAGTGCCGACTATCTGCTCGCCACGCCGCAGGATATCGTCGTACTGCATGGCGATGTGCACCACAACAACATCCTTGATTTCGCCGAACGCGGCTGGCTGGCCATCGATCCTAAACAGGTCACCGGCGAGCGCACCTTCGACTACGCCAACCTGATCTGCAACCCTGACTTGCCCAGCGCCAGGGACCCACTGCGGTTTACCCGGCAAGTGGCGCTGGTGTCGGAGCTTGCAGGGTTGCAACCTCGGCGCCTGTTGCAATGGGTGTTGGCGTTTGCCGGATTGTCCGCCGCGTGGTTTCTTGAAGATGACGATCGGCAGGCGGCGGACGCTCAGTTGGAGGTCGCCGGACTCGCTGTGCGGGCATTGGACGCCGGATCAGCCACCGGCAACTGACGCAGCCAGCTATGGCGAATGTCTTACACGCGCTGGTAGCAATGTCTTCTATTGCAGATTGGATCCGATGCGTAATCTACACCCATCAACTGAGCACAGGATGTACTCAGGATCATGGATGATCGGCCATTTGCAGGGAGTGCAGCGACAGGATGTCGTCATGGTCTTGAAAAACCCGCTTCGGCGGGTTTTTTTATGGCCTCGATAATCAGCTGCGGACGCTGGCAAGTCGCGCCGCCGCCCGTTCGGTAACCAGCGTGCGCTGCTTGAGCGAGTCGGCAGCCTTTAGCTTTGCCTGCTGCAGGACAGAAGCAGGGGCCGTGCGCGGATCGCCCGAGGCAAACGGCGGTGCCGGCGCGTACTCGAGTTGCAACTGCACCAACTGCGCGACGTCATCGCCATACAACTCGGCCGCCAGGTTCAAGGCGAAGTCGATACCGGCGGTGATCCCGCCGCCGGTCAGCAGGTTGCCGTCGCGCACCACACGCTCCTGCACCGGGATCGCCCCTTGCAGGCTCAACAATTCGTGGTACGCCCAGTGGGTGGTCGCCCGTTTGCCCTGGAGCAGGCCGGCGGCGCCGAGTACCAGGGCGCCGGTGCAGACTGAGGTGACGTAGCGCGCCTTGGCGGCCTTGGCCTGGAGGAAGGCCAGGGTCTGTGGATCCTCCATCAAGGGCTCGACGCCGCTGCCACCGGGTACGCACAGCACGTCGAGGTCCGGGCAGTCGGCAAAGGTCGTGGTCGGCTGGAGGATCAGGCCGGTGCTGGCGGTGACCGGGGCCAACTCCTTCCAGACCAGATGCACCTTCACCTCCGGCAGCGACGCCAGCACGTCATAAGGGCCCGTCAGGTCCAACTGCTGCACCTGGGGGAATACCAGAAAACCAATCTGCAAGGTCATGACATGCGCTCCTGCGTTCGCCTGTAAGCACCCGAAGTGGGTGGACGACTTGACTGTATGCCTCTAGGATTTGGCGTACACGCCAATCAGCCCTCGAATCCCGCCAATCATGTCGACGACCGCGAAAACCATTCACGTCCTGGCCTTTGCCAATACGCAATTGCTGGATGTCACCGGGCCGTTGCAAGTCTTTGCTTCGGCCAACGACATTGCCGCCCAACGCGGGCTGCCGGCACCTTACCAGCCGCGGGTGATCGCCGAGAACGGGGGCGCGGTGCTGTCTTCGGCCGGGTTGGCGATGCTCGCCGATCCGCTGCCGGACACGCCGTCCGATACGCTGATCATCTCCGGTGGCTGGGGTGTCTACGCTGCCGCGCAAAACCCGCAGTTGGTCGACTGGGTGCGCCAGCAGGCCATGCGTTCGCGGCGAGTGGCCTCGGTGTGCACCGGGGCGTTCCTGCTGGCAGCCAGTGGTTGGCTCGACGGGCGGCGGGTGGTCACCCACTGGAGCCGCTGCGAGCAGTTGGCGCAGCAACACCCGCAACTGCGCGTGGAGCCGAATCCGATCTTTATCAACGATGGCCCGGTCTGGACTTCGGCCGGGGTCACCGCAGGCATCGACCTGTCGCTGGCGCTGGTGGAGGCCGACCTGGGCCGTGCCATGGCGCTGGAGGTGGCGCGCCAGTTGGTGGTGTTCCTCAAGCGGCCGGGCGGTCAGTCGCAGTTCAGCGTGACCCTCGACCTGCAACATCAGGGCAAGCGCTTTGACGACCTGCACGCCTGGATCGCGGAAAACCTGCACCTGGATCTGGGGATCGCGGCGCTGGCGCTGCAGGCCGGCATGAGCGAGCGCAGTTTCATCCGCCACTACCGCGCCGACACCGGCCAGACCCCGGCTCGCGCCATCGAGCGAATCCGCGTCGAAACCGCGCGTCGTTTACTCAGCGACACCGGCGTGCCGATCAAGCGCATCGCCGTGCAGTGTGGTTTCGGCAGCGAAGAAACCCTGCGTCGCAGTTTCCTGCGGGCCATGGGCGTGGTCCCGCAGGTCTACCGCGAACGGTTTTCCCGTGAGGCTGTGTAGGGCGAACAGGAGCACAATGCCCTTTGCCAAGGGCAAACGGCATTGTGGTCTAAGGTCGGACTTGAACGTGCGTGGCGGGTTCGCCGGTTTAAAAAAGAGCCTCAAAGCCCTTTGATGGGGAGAAAGTAGAGCCGTTGAGGCTCAAGGTGCACGTAGAGCCAGCGGCGAGCTTGATTGGGGTTTAGAACACCCGCCGCTCACGCAACTGCTGGAGCAAACAGTCAGTTGCGTGGATTCATCGTAGGAAGGTGGCCGACCACACTCAAGTACCGCTAGTCGTGTGACAATAGCGCCCGGGCCCGGGCGTTGAGCCTGTTCACGCAAATGTTCATGACGCCGGTACTTCGCGTCTATTCTCAGGTTTCAGGCAGTGAACAACGCTCCGGTCAAAGTGAATAACAGTCGCTCTTCGCTATTCTTCTGCAGTCTATAGCGGGACTTCTGAAGTGGGTCCTTCCGGTTTTGAGGGGACTTTTGGCGCCCCACGTACGGCCAGGGAGGCTGGGCGATGGCGGCAGTGGACAAGTGACAGCAATGGACACCAGAGCCGGACAAGCAGGGCGCAGTGCTGCGCAGGATTTTTTCGTGCAGACCCTGGAGCAGTGGGGCGATGCCGTAGTGGTGGTCGACGATCAGAGCCTTGTCAGGTTTTTCAACGCCGCCGCCGAACAGTTCTGGGGTCGCCCCCGGCTGGAGGTATTGGGCACTCACGTCGATACGCTGATACCCCTGGCTCTGAACGGCGATGCCGACAGCGCCCGTTCACGGGAGTTGGCGATTGTGCACCGGGACGGCGAAGAGCGCTGGGCCGCGATGTCGCTCTCGACCATCAGGTTGCAGGGACGCGAGCTCGGCGCTTTCTTTCTCAAGGACATTACCGGCACTCGCCCGCAGGACAGTGAACAGCGGCTGCTGTCGATGTCGATCAATGCCAGCCGTTCTGCCACTTGCATCGTCGACGCGCATGCGCGCCTGGTCTACGTCAATGACGGGTTGCTGCAAATGCTCGGTTACGACGGTGCAGCGCTATTGGGGCAATCGCCGCTGATGTTCTTTGTCGGTGACAGCCACGCCGGAGCGGCGGAGCTGCCCGAACTGGCCCAGTTGTTCGGTGCCAATCCCCATGAAATCAGCGCGCTGGTCAGCAAGCGCAACGGCCAGCGGCTGTGGGTGCATGTGTCCTCGAGCCCGGTGTTCGATGCCGGTGGCGAGGTCGAACACAGCATCATGGTGCTGACCGATATCACCCGCTTGAAACTGCACGAAGTGCTGCAGGACAAGGTGGTCGGCGCGCTGTTGAACGAGCAGTCCCTGGAAAGTGTGCTGAGTCTGATGTGCCGGGAAATCGAGCGCATTGCGCCGGAAGTCATTGTGTCGATCCTCAGCGTCGACGCCGGTGGGATCCTGCACCCGCTGGCCGGTCCCGGCTTGCCTGCGGCTTATTCGCAGGCCATCGAGGGCCTGGCGATCGGGCCGTTCACCGGCTCCTGCGGCACCGCAGCGTTTCGTGGCGAACCGGTGCTGGTCACCGACATCGCCACTGATCTGCTGTGGGCAGATTACCGGGACTTGGCCGAGCAGTCCGGCTTGCGGGCTTGCTGGTCGATCCCCGTACGCAACAGCACCGGCCAGGTGGCAGCGACCTTTGCCCTGTACTTTCGCGAATGCCGTGGCCCCGATCCCTTGCATGCGCACCTGGTCACGGCAGGTACGCACCTGTGCATGCTGGCGCTGGAGCGGGAGCAGGCGCGCCAGGCGATTCGCAAGATGGCTTTCTATGACAGCCTGACCGGCTTGCCCAACCGCAGTTTCCTGCTCGGCAAGGCGCAACGCCTGCTGTTCGATGTGGCGCAGGAGCAGGGCGAACTGGCGGTGTTGTTTATCGACCTGGACCGTTTCAAGCAGGTCAACGACGCCCTTGGCCATGGGGCCGGAGACGAGTTGTTGCAGGCCATGGCGCAGCGTCTGCGCAGCGTGATGCGCGAGGGCGATATTGCCGGGCGCCTGTCCGGTGACGAGTTCGTACTGGTATTGCCCAGGCGCAATGCCACCGAGGTCACCCGCGAGCTTGAGCGCTTGCAACGGGTCTTGAGTTTTCCGGTCAGTGTTGCCGGCACCTCTGTGGTGTTGTCGGCGAGCATCGGCATCAGCCTGTATCCCGCTGATGGCCAGGATATGGAAAGCCTGCTGCAGTGCGCTGATATTGCGATGTACCAGGCCAAGCGGGTCGAGCGTGGCAGTTGCCGTTTTTACCTGGAGCAGATGAACCAGATCGCCCAGGAACGCTTGATCCTGGAAACCGCGCTGCGCATGGCGCTGGCCGGAGATGACCTGGAGCTGGCGTATCAGCCACAGATCAACCTGCACACCGGCGCCCTGGTAGGGGTCGAAGCGCTGGCGCGCTGGGAGCATCCGAGCCTGGGTGTGATTTCACCGGAGCGCTTCATTCCGCTGGCCGAAGAGTGCGGGCTGATCAATGAGCTGAGCCAATGGGTGCTGCAAACCGCCTGCGGGCAACTGGCCGAGTGGCGGCTGCAGGGCCTGGTTGTGCCGTCGTTGTCGATCAATCTGTCGCCGATCAATTTTCATGGCGTGAACCTGCCAACGCAGATTGCCCAGCAGTTGCAGCTTCACGAGTTGCAGGCATCGGATCTGTGCATCGAGCTTACCGAAGGGGTGTTGCTGTCCAACAGCGTGGGCACCGAGCACACCCTTGCACAACTGCATGCCCTGGGCGTTCGCCTGGCCATCGATGACTTTGGCACCGGCTATTCCAGCCTTGGCTACTTGCGCCATCTGCCCATCAGTGAGCTGAAGCTGGACAAGAGTTTTGTCGATGACCTGGAGCGCGATGCCTCCTGTCGGGCCCTCAGTGAGTCGGTGATCGGAATCGGCAAAGGCCTGTCGTTGCTGGTGGTGGCCGAGGGCATCGAACACGCGGCCCAGTACGAGATTCTCAAGGAGCAGGGCTACGAGGTGGGGCAGGGTTTTTTCTTTTCGCTGCCGCTGCCATCCGCGGCGTTCATGCAGTGGTTGCGGGCGAGCCAGGGGCAGCCCCATGCCGTCAATACCGCGTCGGCTCAAGCCACGCTGGACTAGCCTCTATCAGTCACTGATATCGGTCAGCGTGATGTGCTGTCCGTCGCCGGCCTGAGGACTGGCGACGCCTTTCTTCTCCCGGCGCTCGTTCATCCAGTCATTGACTTGCGCACCGAACTCGGCAGGCGCCTTGCGCCCGAAGCGCCGGGCCAGGTCGAGAATAGTCTGCTGGGCGAGGGCTTCCTCCATGCGCTTCTGCGCAGTCAGCATGACTCCGTGTACCGCACAGGTGCCTTCCAGCGCCCAGGCCGGTGGCGCTTCTTCGAACAGCGCGCAGCGGCCACGGATTTCTCGGCAATCGAAGATCAGTTTTTTACCGTCGATGGCATTGACGATATCGAGGATGGTGATTTCGTCGGCTGGACGCGCCAGCTTGAAACCGCCGCGCACACCCTCGGTCGCCATCACCAGTTTCGCCTTGGCCAGCTTGGTGAAGATTTTCGCCAGATAGTCCTGGGGCACGCCCTGCAACTCGGCGAGATCGCGCACGCTGGCCTCGCGACTATCACCACCATCGCCCACCAGGAACAACAGGCAATGAATGCCATATTCCACGCCCGCACTGTAAAGGGACATCACCATCTCCGACTGAATGAGTCGTAAATTTTAGCGGGCGAGGGTGGGCTTATGCAATCAAGCAGATTGACTTAAAAGTCAGACGGAAATCGCTGATCCTCCGTGAAACTCTGTCGTTCAAGGGTTAGAGCCGCTGCGGTGGATTGATCAAGGTTTTCGATGGAAATCATCGAGAAAGGTGACTATTCAAGATTAACTACGACCAATAGAGTCGTAGTTATCGAGACGACTCGAACCCTTTATCCCTTGATTCACACCTGGAGCTCATAATGAAACAACACATCCTGGTTATCGGCGCTGGTTTTGGTGGGTTGTGGACGGCGCTCAGCGCTACCCGCCTGTTCGATCTGCACGGTCAGCGTGAGATCGCCGTCACCGTGCTGGCGCCCCAGGCCGAGTTGCGGGTTCGTCCGCGCTTCTACGAGCCCAACGCCCACCAACTGGCCGCGCCTCTGGGTGAGCTGTTCGACGCAGTGGGGGTGGACTTCATCAAGGGCGCCGCGCAGACCATCGACGTGCCGCAAAAACAGGTCGGCTACCGCGATGCCAATGGTGCGCTCCAAACCTGTAACTACGACAAACTGGTGTTGGCTACGGGCAGTGGCCTGGCACTGCCGAACACGCCAGGCGTCGCTGAGCACGCCTTCAATGTCGACCAGATCGAGCAGGCGGTGCGCCTGGAGAATCACCTGAAATCCCTGGCTGAGCGTCCCTATAGCAGGGCACGCAACACGGTGGTGGTGGCCGGTGGCGGTTTCACCGGAATCGAGACCGCCACGGAGATGCCGGCGCGGCTGCGGGCGATTTTCGGCGAGCAGGCCGATATCGAAGTGATCATCGTTGATCGCGGCGATAAGGTCGGTGGCTCCATGGGTGCGCAAATCGCCGGCTCCATCGCCGAGGCCAGCGAAGAGCAGGGTGTGCGCTGGCAGTTGAATTCGTCGGTGGTGGCCGTCGATGAGCAGGGCGTGACCCTGGCCGATGGTCAGCGTATCGACGCCAGCACCGTGGTCTGGACCACCGGGGTGCGCGCCAGTTCGTTGACCGAGCAGATTCCCGCTGAGCGCGATCATCTGGGCCGCCTGCACGTTGACGCTCACCTGCAAGTGCTTGGCCAACCCGACATTTTCGCCACCGGCGACGTGGCCTATGCCGCCAGCGATGACATCGGTAATCACGCGCTGATGACCTGCCAGCACGCCATCTCCCTCGGCCGCCACGCCGGCAACAACGTCGCGGCGCAAATTCTCGGTGTCGAGCCGATGCCCTACAGCCAGCCCAAATACGTCACCTGCCTGGATCTCGGTGCCTGGGGCGCGGTGTACACCGAAGGCTGGGATCGCCAGGTCAAGCTGGTGCGTGAGGAAGGTAAGGCGCTAAAGACCCAGATCAACACCCAGTGGATCTACCCTCCGGCGGCCAACCGTGAAGCGGCCTGGGCGGCAGCGGATCCGCTGATTCCGGTTGCGTGAGGCTGATCGCCAGCGAGTAGGCGTGCTTACTCGCTGGCGAACACCAGGGCCTTGAGCCCGCTTTGCGCGTCGATGTCGGGAAATTCCGGTGGATTTTCCAGGCGCTCGACAAAACGCAGGCTTGGGGCTTCGCGGGTGACACCGTCGATCAGGAAGTCCGGGCCGAACGCCGGGTCGTTCATGCAGGCCAATACCGTGCCTTGGGGCGTGAGCAACTCGGGCAGGCGGCGCAGCACGCGCTGATAGTCCTTGGTCAGCAGGAAGCTGCCTTTCTGGAACGACGGCGGATCGATGATCACCAGGTCGTAGGGTCCGCTGTTGATCACCTTGCCCCACGACTTGAACAAATCATGGCCAAGGAAGCTGACTTTGCTCAGGTCGTGGCCATTGAGGCGATGGTTGTCGCGTCCACGACTCAAGGCAGCACGGGACATGTCGAGATTGACCACCTTTTCGGCGCCACCTTCGATGGCGGCCACCGAGAACCCGCAGGTGTAGGCAAACAGGTTCAGTACCCGTTTGCCCCGGGCATTGTCGCGTACCCAGTTGCGCCCATAGCGCATGTCGAGAAACAACCCGGCATTCTGTTTCTTGCCCAGATCGATGAGGTAGCGCAAGCCGCCTTCGGTCAGCGTCCAGTCCTCGACTTCCTCTCCCGACAGCCATTCGGTGGTGCTTTGTGGCAGGTAACGGTGTTGCAGCAACAGGCTGTGGGCGCCGCTGGCCTGCCATTCGGCCGATTGGCTGAGCTGGCGGAGAAGTTGCTGCAAGGCCAGCAGTTGTTCGGGCTCCGGCTCCTTGAACACCGCGACCAGCACAATGCCTTGCAACCAGTCGACGGTCAGTTGTTCCAGCCCCGGCCAGCAGCGGCCGCGCCCGTGGAACAGGCGGCGGGTTTCAGCGGGGGGCGTTGCCAGCGCGGTCAGCAGGTGAGCGTGCAGGGTGGCGAGGGCATCTGGGGTCATCGAGCGGGGCCGGTCATTCAAGGGGGCGGGAGTTTATCATTTGCGCAACGGCCGGTGCCGAACAACACTCAAGCTTCATCCCCGTCATCGGTCGCCGGCCGGAGCCTGTCATGAATGCTCGTTACCCCGTAATTTCGTTACTGGTTGCCTTGTTGGCCCTTGGCAGCTTGGGCGATGCTCATGGGGCCCAATACAAGTCGGTCAATCCGAAAGCAAGCAAGATCGATTTCAACTTCAAACAGACAGGATCGAGGGTGTACGGGACTTTCGGCGAGTTCAAGGCGAAGCTGGATTTCGACACGGCCAACATCGCGGCGGCCCACACTGAAATCACCATCAAGCTGGACAGCGTCGACGCCGGCAGCCAGGACGCCACCGATGAGCTGAAAACCCCGGACTGGTTCAACACCGAGATGTTTCCCATGGCGCGTTTCGAGTCGAGCAAGATCACCGCGCTGGGCGATGAGCGTTATCGCGTGGAGGGTCACTTGACGTTGAAAGGCGTGACGCGCGACATCGAAGCCGAGATGAGCCTGAAGGCCGAGAGCGGCATTGGCGTATTTAATGGCCAATTCGTGCTCAAGCGCGACGACTTCAAGATTGGCACAGGCTCGTGGGCCAATAGCATGGTGTCGAACGAGATCAACATTCACTTTCGGGTGGTCGCGCCCGAGCAGTGATGGAGGCTCGGGTCCGGGTGGACCCGAGCTGTTTCAGCCTTACGCGCTTAGCTGATGACGCGGTAGCACGGCACGTAGGCCGCGCCGCCTGGCAGCTTCATGCGGTGCTGGGCGACAAACGCCTGCAGCAGTTTGTCCAGCGGTTGCAGGATTTCCGCATCGCCGTGAATCTCGTACGGACCGTGTTCCTCGATCAGGCGAATGCCCTTGTCCTTGACGTTGCCGGCAACGATCCCGGAAAACGCCCGACGCAGGTTCGACGCCAGTTCATGGGCCGGCATGTCGCGGCGCAGTTGCAGGCTTGCCATGTTTTCGTGGGTCGGATCGAATGGACGCTGGAAGCCCTCGTCGATCTTCAGCAGCCAGTTGAAGTGGAATGCGTCGTTGCGCTCGCGGCGGAACTGCTTGACCGCCTTGAGCCCGGCGACCATCTGCCGGGCCACTTGGGCCGGGTCGTCGATGATGATCTCGTAGTGTTTTTGCGCTTCCTCGCCCAATGTCGCGCCGATGAACATGTGCAATTGCTGCAGGTAGGGCTCGGCACTGCGCGGACCGGTCAACACCACCGGGAACGGCAGGTCACGGTTGTCCGGGTGCATGAGGATCCCCAGCAGGTAGAGGAACTCTTCGGCAGTACCGGCGCCGCCCGGGAAGATGATGATGCCGTGGCCGACACGGACGAAGGCTTCCAGGCGCTTCTCGATGTCCGGCAGGATCACCAGCTCGTTGACGATCGGGTTGGGTGCCTCGGCGGCAATGATTCCCGGTTCCGTCAGGCCCAGGTAGCGGCCGTTGGTGATGCGCTGCTTGGCGTGGGAGATGGTCGCGCCCTTCATCGGGCCTTTCATCACGCCAGGGCCGCAACCGGTGCAGACGTCGAGACTGCGCAGTCCCAGTTCGTGGCCGACTTTCTTGGTGTATTGGTACTCCTCGGAGCTGATCGAGTGACCGCCCCAGCACACCACGATCTTCGGTTCGACGCCCGGGCGCAAGGTGCGTGCGTTGCGCAGCAAGTGGAACACGTAGTCGCTGATACCCTGGGAGTTGCTCAGGTCGATGCGCTGGCTGTCCAGCTCGTTCTCGGTGTAGACGATGTCGCGCAGGGCGCTGAACAGCATCTCGCGGGTGCTGGCGATCATTTCACCGTCGACGAAGGCGTCGGCCGGTGCGTTCAGCAGTTCCAGGCGTACGCCGCGGTCCTGCTGGTGAATGCGGATTTCGAAGTCGCGGTAGGCTTCGAGGATGGTTTTGGCGTTGTCGACGTGGGCGCCGGTATTGAGGATGGCCAGGGCGCACTGGCGAAAAAGAGAGTAGATGCTGCCTGTACCCGCGGCGCTCAGCTGTTGGACTTCGCGTTGGGACAGTGTTTCCAGGCTGCCTTTCGGGCTCACCGATGCATTGATTACTTGTCTTGCTGTCATTCTAAATTCCCTGAGAACGATGATCGCGAGCCTGCTGGGCTCAATAACATCAGGATAGTCAGCGCCGAAGCGATCGTGCTGCGCCATCTTCCAGACGCACGCGCATGAATGCAAATCTGCGCGTCATGCGTCGCGCAGCAAGTCGTGGGCATTGAGCAGCTCGTAGGCGATTTGCGGGTGGTTTTCCAGGCCTCGGCGAATCGCTGCGGGAATCGCTTGGCGGGTTTTGCGGCACAGTCCCGGCTGGTCCAGCAAGCGGATGCCGATGCCGCGCATGCTCTTCACTTCGTGGAAACTGGGGGTGATTTCCACGCCTATGCCCAATTGCTCGCGCATGCGTTGTTGCAGGTGCTCGAGGTCGCTCAGACTCTTGAGATTTTCCAGGCGTTCGAGCAGGCGCTTTTCCTCCTGGCGGGTCAGGTAGAGGATGCGCGGGTCGGCGCCGGGCAGTTCGAGTAACGACTCGCGTCCGCAATCACAGGCGCCGGGGGGGCAGGGTTGGCGTATCGGCAAGGAAGCAGTCATGCCTTTGAGCATAGCCAGCGCGGGGCGCTTTTGCTTGCCTTGCCGGGTGAATCTAGCCTTTGTTGGCGCTGAGGATGCTGGCCACCTGGCGCGGCTGGCAGTTGAGATAAGGCGAGGATTTCAGCCAGCGCTGGTCCGGATACCAGGAAAACATGAACTGACCGTCCTTGAGCTTGTCGATTACCTGGCGCGCCACCTGTGGACGTACTGCCGGGCAACCCTGGCTGCGGCCAATTCGGCCCTGGCGTTCGCTCCACAACGGATTCACATAGTCGGCGGCATGGATCACGATCGCCCGGTCACGCGCCAGATCGTTGAAGCCGGGTTCCAGGCCATCCATGCGTAACGAATAGCCGTGGGCGCCCTGATAGCTTTCCTGGGTGCGGAACAGGCCCAGGCTGGACTGGTAGCTGCCCACGCGGTTGGAGAATTGGGTGGCAAAGTTTTCCCCGGACATTTGCCCGTGGGCCACCAGGTCGCGCAGCACCAGGGATTTTTTACGCAGGTCGAAGATCCACAAGCGGCGTGCGGTAGAAGGTTGCGAATAATCGATGACGGCCAGGTGCTCGGCGCGCTGTGCACCGCCGTTGACGGCACATTGCATGGCGCTCAGGGCGCTTTTTAACGCTTGGGGATTGAGTTCCGGGGCTGCGTGGGCGAGGCTGTTGTACAACGCCTGATTGCTGGTGCTGGCGGCGAATGCTGGAGCGCTGATGGCGCCCAGAGTGGTCAGGGCCAGGCAAAGCCGGCGCAAAAGGGTAAGCATGCGTAGAGAGTCCTCAATACTATCGTTGGCTCCCGACTTCCTGTCGCCCCCCGGCCACCCCGATATGGGCTAGCCTGAAGGCTTGCCGCAGCGGGTGCAGAGGTCGACCGTCAAATCGTGACGGCCATGGATTGGAGTAAAGCAGTTGTTCAAAAAGCACGCATATTACTTGAGCCTTTACCTGCTCGCAGTGCCATTGGTCGCGACTGCCCAGAATGAGCTGGCGGATCATGCCAGCCCTTTGCCATTGGCGGCCAGCCAGGTACAGGTCGATTGCCCCGGCCTCAAGCTGCGCCCGGATGCCTCGGCGCAGGCCTTGCTGCAAGCGTTTTACCAGCAGCAGGACAATCTTCCGGTGTGGACCGACGAGGCGCGTGTCAAGGCATTGCTCGGGCAATTCCAGTTGCTGGTCGATGACGGCCTCGATCCCGAACGCTACCGCTTGCCGCCAGCCGATCCGGTGGGCGGGCCGCTGTGCAGCGACATCGGCATCAGCCTGCGTTACCTGCAAGCGCTGCGTGAACTGCGCTATGGCCGCCTGCAGCAAAGCCGCTTCGAGCCGCTTTGGCACGCACAGCCACCGGCGCTGGATCGCAATGCCGAGCTACTGGCGATTGCCAGCCCTGGCCTGCATGACCTGGCAGCCGCCTTCGACGCCGCGCGCCCGCACCTGGAGCAATACCGCAGCCTGCGCCAGGTCTACGCCGGGCAACGCCAGCAACAGCTGCCTCACTGGCCGTTGCTGCCGGACGGCCCGCTGTTGCGTCCAGGCATGCAGGACGCGCGGGTTCCCGTCCTGGCCCAGCGCCTGCTCAATGAAGGCTACCTGACAAATCTGCCAGCCAAGGTCGGCACCGAGTACAACGCGCAACTGACCAGCGCGGTGAAAAGCTTCCAGCTTGACCATTCGCTGCAAGCCGATGGGGTGATCGGCGCCGGCACCCTGGCCGAGCTGAACATCAGTCCAACAATGCGTCGCGAGCAACTGCGGATCAACCTCGAACGCTTCCGCTGGATGGCCCCGGACATGGAACCCGATGGCCTGCTGGTAAATATCGCCGCCGCGCAACTGACGGTGCTGCAGGGCGGCGTACCGGTGTGGCAAACGCGTACCCAGGTCGGGCGCGCCGAGCGGCAAACCCCGCTGCTCAAGTCCCACGTCACGCGTCTGACCCTGAACCCGACCTGGACCATACCGCCGACCATCATGCGCGAAGACAAGCTGCCGCAGATTCGCCGAGACCAGTCCTACCTCAGTCGAGGCGACCTGCAGGTGCTGGACCGCAACGGCAACCCGCTGTCGGCCGACGAGGTCGATTGGGACAATCCCGGCAACATCCTCCTGCGCCAGAGCGCCGGGCCGCGCAATCCGCTGGGGCAGATGGCGGTGCGGTTTCCCAACCCATTCTCGGTGTACCTGCACGATACGCCCAGCCAGGCGCTGTTCCAGAAAGGTCCACGGGCGTTCAGTTCAGGTTGCGTGCGGGTCGAACACGCCTTGCAGCTGCGCGACATGCTGGTGAGTCCGGCGGAACGGGTGCGCACCGACGAGCTGTTGGCCACCGGTCGCACCCATGAATTCCGCTTGTCGGCGCCGGTGCCGATCCTGCTCGGTTACTGGACGGTGCAGGCCGACAGCCATGGGCGCTTGCTGTATGCCCCGGACATCTACAGTCGCGACCCGGTGCTGCTCAATGCACTGGGCATCACCTTGTAGGCGCAATCAACGGCGGTGCTGGTCGAAAGCTTCGGCGAGGGTGCGCCAGATGCAGATCCCGAGGAAGTAGGCCGACATCGCCAGCCACAATCCCATCACCCAGGGATTCAGGCCCGGATGGCCGAGCACCAGTGACAGGCTGCAGAGCAGCCAGATGGCGGTGACGGCGATATTAATCGGCATGAAGCGGCGCACGCGAAACGGGTGGAGGAATTTCATCCGGGTCACTGTGAGCAACGCCAAGGCAATGATACTCAACAGGGTGACCCAGGCAGACGGGGCAATGATGTACAGGCTCAGGGCGACCACGTTCCAGGCAGCGGGGAAACCGACGAAGTAGTTGTCCTTGCTCTTCATGTTGACGTTGCAGAAGCAATACAGCGATGACACCAGGATCACCGAAGTCATCAGCAGCGGGGTGTAGGCGGGCAGGTCGATATAGCGGTAGATGAACAGCGCCGGGATGAACACGTAGGTCAGGTAGTCGATTACCAGGTCCAGCACCGAGCCATCGAACTGCGGCAGCACCGTCGACACATTGACCTTGCGCGCCAGCGAGCCATCCACGCCGTCGACGATTAGCGCCACGCCAAGCCACAGCAGGCAAGCCTTGGGCTGGTTGTCGAACAATGCCAGGGTGGCGAGGAACGCGGTGACCACGCCGGTCGCGGTGAAACCATGGGCACCCCAGGCTTTGAGCGTGGCCATGTGTCGAGTCGAGATCAAGGGCGTTCTCCAGCAAATGAAACGGACCAGCAACGAGCGCTAACCCGAGGTGGGTTGAACGTATCGACCGGAAGCTGCACGAGAAGGTTCACCGGGCGAGGTCTGCGGCGACCTCGCTGTTCCAGTAAAAATAGTTCATCTGCCGAGGGGCCGCCTTGCTGTGCAAGTGCGCAAGATCGTACAAGACAGCCGACAAGCGGGCTGGCACATTCAGTTCCCCTTTTTCCTGTTGTAGAACCCTATGTCCGAGACTCTTTTGCCGCGCAGTGCGTTCCTGCGCGGTGCCGCGGCGGTGATGCCGCTGTCCCTGGCGACGGCACCCTGGGGCCTGCTCGCCGGTTCCATGGCTATCGAAGCCAACCTGACCCCCCTGCAGGGCCAGGGCCTGTCGAGTATCGTCTTCGCCGGCGCGGCGCAATTGGTGGCAATCGGCATGCTCAAGGGCGGGGCGGGGATTTTTTCGATCCTGCTGACCACCTTGCTCCTGACTTCCCAGCATTTGCTGTACGGCATGAGCATGCGCCCGGTGGTGGCGCCGTTGCCGGGGCGCTGGCGGGTCGGCCTGGGCTTTTTGCTCACCGATGAGCTGTTTGCCCTGACCAGTCAGTTCGACCGTCAGCAGTTCAATCGCTGGTATGCCTTGGGCGTCGGGCTGACGTTCTACGTGGCGTGGAACCTGTTCACCCTCGCGGGCATCGTCCTCGGCAGCAGCATTCCCGGGCTTGAGCACCTGGGGCTGGACTTCTCGATTGCCGCGACCTTTATCGCCTTGATCACCCCGGTGGTGCGCAACATCCCGACGGTGGTCTGTGTCGCGGTGTCGCTGTTTTTCTCGGTGCTGTTCCACTACTGGCAGCTCGGCTCGGGACTGGTCCTGGCCGGGTTGCTGGGCATGAGCGCCGGGTTTATCTGCAACAAGTTTTCCGGAGAGCGCACATGATGGTCTGGGCAGTCATTGTCGGCATGGGTTTGCTGGTGTTCCTCAACCGCTACGTGTTTCTCGAACCGCGCCTGCCGGTACGCCTGAGCAGTAACGCGCGGCAGTTTCTCGGCTTCGCCGTACCGGGCATGCTGACGGCGATTTGTGGGCCGATCGTGTTCATGCCCGACCAGCAGTTGAACCTGCAGTGGGATAACCCCTACCTGCTCAGCTCGCTGGTCGCCATCGGCCTGGTGCTCTACACCCGCAGTACCCTGATCAGCATGCTGCTGAGCATGGCGTTCTTTTTTCTCCTGCGCTGGTGGTGGTAGGACGTCAGCCCGACGGTCATGGCGTAATTACCCGGCGGGTCTATCGTTGCCTGACTGAACAACGGCTATCGAGGAGGATTCCGCCATGAATACCAGTGATCTGCTGGAACAATTGCTTCGGGCTGGCCAAGGCTCGCCGACGCCACAAGGCGCTGGGCAGGGCGGCCTCGGCGACTTGGGCGGTCTGCTCGGTGGCCTGCTGGGTGGTGGCGCGGGCGGAGCCGGTGCGGGTGCGGGTGGTCTCGGAGGTTTGCTCGGTGGGCTGTTAGGCGGGTCTGGGGGCGGTATGCCGCAGCAGGGGCGCTCCAGCGGTACCAATTATGCCGCGCTCGCCTCCCTGGGAATGATGGCGTTCCAAGCGTACCAGGCCTGGCAGCGCAATCAGGCCTCGGCCCCGCAACAGGCGCCGCAGACGGTCGACCAGTTGCTTGCCGGCCCCGAAATCGAAGCCCATAGCCACGCAGTGTTGCGCGCGCTGATCGCCGCCGCCAAGGCCGATGGGCGTATCGATGAGCAGGAAAGGCAGATGATCAGTGCCGAGATCGGCCGTCATACCGATGATCCCGATCTGCAGCAATGGCTCGACGATGAAGTCGCCAAACCGCTGGATGCGAACGAAGTGGCCCAGTCCGCCACCGATCCGGCAATTGCTGCTGAAATGTACCTGGCCAGCGTGATGCTGGTGGATGATCAACAGGACGCTGAGCGCGCGTATCTCGATGAACTAGCCGCCGCGCTGAAAATCGATGGGCAATTGCAGCTGCATTTGGAGGAACAGGCTAGGGGCGGCTGAATGATCAGTTATAAAGTCAGATCACATTGGTATAAGTGGTTATAAGAAATATCGCTATCCTGCCTGCCAGTTTTTGCTCGTTACGCTGGCTCTGTAAGGTATGGCAATGGAATTCGGTAATTTGGGTTTTGTGGTTGCAGGCTTGGTTGTCGGATTCATTGTTGGCATGACCGGGATTGGCGGCGGTTCGTTAATGACGCCGATCCTGCTGTGGTTCGGCATCAACCCGGCTACAGCGGTCGGCACCGATTTGCTGTACGCGGCGATCACCAAATCCGGTGGGGTGCTGGTTCATCAGAAGAACCGCAACATCGACTGGAAGATCACCGGCTGGCTGACGGCCGGTAGCGTGCCGGCGGTGGCCGTGACGTTGCTGTTCCTCAAGTACATCGATAACGATGCCCAGGCCACCAACGCGATCATCAAGCAGGCCTTGGGTTTCGTCTTGCTGCTCACCGCGCTGGCGATTCTATTCAAGAAGCAACTGCTGGCCTTTGCCAGCAAACATGCTGGTGATCATTACCACCTGAGCGATCGCAAACTCAATTCGCTGACCGTGGCCACCGGCGCCGTGCTCGGCGTGATGGTGGCGCTGACTTCGATTGGCGCTGGCGCCCTGGGCACCGTGGCGTTGTTTCTGCTCTATCCGTTCCTGGTCACCAAGCGTCTTGTAGGCACCGAAATTGCCCACGCCGTTCCACTGACACTGGTGGCCGGCCTGGGCCATGCCAGCATGGGCAACATGGACTGGCATCTGCTGGGCTTCCTGCTGATGGGCTCATTGCCCGGCATCTACATCGGCAGCCACCTGACCGGTAAAGTCTCCGACGGCGTGCTGCGTCCTTGCCTGGCGGCGATGCTGTTGTTCATTGGTTACAAGTTGGCGTTCTGATTTGCCCACAGGGCCGGACAGTGTCCGGCCCATTCCTTGGCGCCTACTTGCGCGCCTCCAGAATCAAGTTGAAAGGTGTCTCGGCAGCACGCCGAAAATGCCCGAAGCCGGCCTCGCTGAACACCTCACGCAAACGCGCTTCTCCCGCCTGTGCACCGAGTCCCAGACCCACCTCCTGTGACAGCGAATTGGGTGTGCAGATGAAGGTCGAGGCGGCGTAGAACAGGCGCCCGACCGGGGTGCTGTTGTGCTCCAGTTGGTCGTTGGCATAAGGCTCGACCAACAGCACCGTGCCGTCCGGCTTGAGGGATTGATAGGCGTGTCTGGCGGCGCCTACCGGGTCGCCCATGTCGTGCAGGCAGTCGAAATAACACACCAGATCGTAGTCATTGCCCGGGTAGTTTTTCGCGCTGCCCTCGAAGAATTTCACGCGCTCGGCCACGCCACCTTCTGCGGCGCGTTGGTTGGCAGTGCTAATGGAGGGGGCGTGGTAGTCGAAGCCGACGAAGGTGGAGGCGGGGAAGGCCTTGGCCATGACCACGGTCGACGCGCCGTGGCCGCAGCCGATATCCGCTACCTTGGCGCCGGCCTGCAGTTTTTCGACCACGCCGTCCAGTGCCGGCAGCCACTCGGCCACCAGGTGCGCCCGGTAGCCGGGCCGGAAGAAGCGTTCGGTGCCGCTGAACATGCAGTGATGATGATCGCCCCAGGCCAGCGCGCCATTGCCGCGCATCGCCGCTACCAGTTTGTCCTTGTCGTGGTACAGCGCGGCGATCACTCCAGCACCGCCGGCGACGTACACGGGTGAGTCTTCGAGTGCCAGCGCCATAGCTTGCTCCTCGGGCAAACGGAACAGCCCGTCGCTGTGCTCCATGTAGCCCGAGGCGGCATGGGCGCTGAGCCATTCGCGCAGCAGTCGGGCATTGCAGCCGGTCTTGGCGGCCAGCGCCTCGGGGGTGATCGGCTGGCTGTCGGCCATGGCTCGGTACAGGCCCAGTTCTTCACCGAGGATCACGTTGGCGAGCATCGCTGCGCCGCCCATGTCGGTCACCAGCTTGCCCATAAAATCATGCAGTTTGCCTTCGTCCATAACCGCGCCTCCTGAAAGGGCCAGCGCAGGGCGGTACGGTCGCTCGGGCGGTGGTCGGATAGATGATCGGAACGCTCGGACAGGAACGCGCCGCACGCGAATGCCCGGGCATAAACCATGTCCGGGCGGTTTGGACGCGAAGTCGTCGTCCTGCAGGTATGTCACTGTGGGGCAGGGCCCCACAGGACGCTTACGAAGTGGCCATTGGTTCCAGCGTCGTGAACGTGGTAATGGGCAGGCACGCTACTGACGGACGCGGATTTGGCTACGTCCCCCTACTGGGAACTCTGTGAGTGTAGTTGTCATTTCGCGCGCGTGTATGGCCGTTTGTCTTGCCCGGCACGAGGCTCAATGCACGACGCGAGCAGGTGGCGAATCAGGCCCGCTGACCTAAGCTTGGCAACATGGTGATTGAAATTTCCGACAACAAAACTGGATCTTTCGCCTTGATGCGCAATCATAAGCGTCGATATCACAAGGAGATGCGCATGCTCATTCGGTCACTGACCCTCGCTACTCTGCTCGCTGTCGTCGGCCCCGTACTGGCTGCAGACAGCGACTCGCCACTGGCCCAGGAACGCGGCAAGACCCGCCCACTTATTGTCATCGCGCCGAGCAGCGCCGACCCGACGCTGGTCAGCCTGAAAAAGTCCCTGGATGAGCCGGACAACAAAAAAGCCGTTCAGGAACGCAGCATAGTGTTGTTCACCGTGGTCGGGTTGACGGGCCAGCGGGACGGCAAGGACATGGGCACGCAAGACACCATGGCGTTGATTCGTCAGCTGAAGCTTGGGGCCAGCAAGGACACTAACGTGGTGCTGGTCGGCAAGGATGGCGAGAAAAAACCCTTGCTTGAAGGTCCAATCGTAGCGAAGACGATATTCGACACCATCGACCAGTTGCCGGCCGCTGAAAAAGAAGTCGCGCCTCCTGCACCGCCTGTAGCCGAAACACCGCCGGCCAAAGGCGCCAAGGCCTCTAAACCGGTCAAACCGGCGAAGCCACCACAGCCGCTGGATGATTGATTGGCCTTCGCAACGACACAAAACCTGTGGGAGCCAGCCTGCTGGCGATGGGGTCATCAGCAGCACAGCATCAACTTCATCGCACGACCCATCAACAGACAAAAAAACACCCGACGCAACCAAAGTCGCGCCGGGTGGGGTGTCAGTCAGCGCGCGGATATCGTGGGTCCGTTCGCTGACCTTGATGCTCAGGTGTAATCAGGTTCTTTCAATGGCCAGTGCCACGCCCTGACCGCCACCAATACACAGGGTGGCCAGGCCTTTCTTGGCGTCACGCTTGATCATTTCGTGCAGCAACGACACCAGCACTCGGCAGCCCGAGGCGCCGATGGGGTGGCCGAGGGCGATGGCGCCGCCGTTGACGTTGACCTTGCTCGCGTCCCATTTCAGCTCTTTACCCACCGCCAGTGACTGCGCGGCGAAGGCCTCGTTGGCTTCGATCAGGTCCAGTTGCTCCAGGCTCCAGCCGGCCTTGTCGAGGCAGCGGCGGGTTGCCGATACCGGGCCGATGCCCATGATCGCCGGGTCGACGCCGGCGTTGGCGTAGGCGGCGATTTTCGCCAGCACCGGCAGGCCGAGTTGTTTGGCTTTTTCGGCACTCATCAGCAGCACGGCCGCTGCTCCGTCGTTGAGCGAAGAAGCGTTGCCAGCGGTGACGCTGCCGTCCTTCTTGAATGCCGGCTTGAGTTTGGCCAGGGACGTTGCCGTGGTTTCTGCGCGAGGCTGTTCGTCGACGGCGAAGGTCAGTGGATCGCCCTTGCGCTGAGGAATCAGAATCGGCGTGATTTCATCAGCGAAGCGCCCGGCTTCGATGGCGGCCGTGGCTTTTTGCTGGGAGGCGGCGGCGAAGGCATCCTGGTCCTCACGGCTCAGGGTGTACTTGTCCACCAGGTTCTCGGCGGTGATGCCCATGTGGTAGTCGTTGAACGCGTCCCACAGGCCGTCGGTGATCATGCTGTCGATCATCTTCGCATGGCCCATGCGCAGGCCGGTGCGGGCGGCCGGCAACACGTACGGGGCCAGGCTCATGTTCTCCATGCCGCCGGCGATGATCACCTCGGCATCGCCGCAGCGAATCGCCTGGGCGCCCAGGTGCAGGGCCTTGAGGCCCGAGCCGCAGACCTTGTTCAGGGTCATGGCCGGTACGGCATGGGGCAGGCCGGCGAGAATCGCCGCCTGGCGCGCCGGGTTCTGCCCCGAGCCTGCAGTCAGCACCTGGCCGAGCAGCACCTCATCCACCTGCGCCGGATCCAGACCGGTCTGGGCCAGTAGTTGGCGAATAACCGCAGCACCGAGTTCCGGCGCCGGGATGTTCGCCAGCGAACCCTGGAAGCTGCCAATGGCGGTACGGGTAGCGGCGACAATCACGACTTCTTGCATCGAATTTCTCCTCAGCGGCAGGCAGTTCAGGCGAACTGCATTTCCGGCACGTGTTCGGGAACGATCAGTTTACCGGCGGTCTTGCTGACAATCTCCTCGACGCTGACGCCTGGCGCGCGTTCCTTGAGGATGAACGCGCCGTTTTCGATTTCCAGGTAAGCGAGGTCGGTCAGCACACGCTTGATGCAGTTGGCGCCCGTCAGCGGCAGGCTGCACTGGTCCAGCAGCTTGGACTCGCCGTCCTTGGAGGCGTGGGTCATGATCACGATAATGTTTTCGGCACCGGCCACCAGGTCCATGGCGCCGCCCATGCCCTTGACCAGTTTGCCGGGGATCATCCACGAAGCGATGTTGCCTTGCACATCCACTTCGAAGGCGCCCAGCACGGTCAGATCGACGTGCCCGCCGCGAATCATCGCGAAGGATTCGGCCGAGGAGAAGATCGACGCGCCGGTGCGCGCAGTCACGGTTTGTTTGCCGGCGTTGATCATGTCGGCATCAATGGTTTCTTCGGTAGGAAACGGTCCCATGCCCAGCAGGCCGTTTTCCGATTGCAGCATGACTTCCATGCCTTCGGGAATGTAGTTGGCAACCAGGGTCGGAATGCCGATACCCAGGTTCACGTAGAAGCCGTCCTGCATTTCACGGGCGACGCGTTGAGCCATTTGTTCGCGGGAAAGTGCCATTGTTGTTATTCCTTCATTCGGTCCGGGGGCAGGGGATCACTTGCGTACGGTGCGTTGTTCGATGCGTTTTTCGAACGTGCCGCAGATGATCCGGTCGACGTAGATGCCAGGGGTGTGGATCTGCGTTGGGTCCAGCTCGCCGGGTTCGACGATTTCTTCGACTTCGACCACGGTGATCTTGCCGGCGGTGGCGGCCAGCGGGTTGAAGTTCTGCGCGGTGTGGCGATAGATCACGTTACCGAAGTGGTCGGCTTTCCAGCCTTTGACGATGGCGAAGTCGCCGGTGATGGACTCTTCCATCAGGTATTTGCGGCCGTTGAATTCACGCACTTCCTTGCCTTCGGCAACCGGGGTGCCGACGCCGGTGGCGGTGAAGAACGCCGGGATGCCGGCGCCGCCCGCGCGCATTTTTTCGGCGAGGGTGCCTTGCGGGGTCAGGATGACTTCGATTTCGCCCTTGAGCAGTTGCTCTTCGAACAGCTTGTTCTCGCCGACGTAAGAGGCCACCACTTTGCTGATCTGCCGATCGGTCAGCAGCACGCCGAGACCGAAGCCGTCGACGCCGCAGTTGTTGGAAACCACGGTCAGGTCACGGGTGCCCTTGCGCTTGATCTCGGCGATCAGGTTTTCCGGAATGCCGCACAGGCCGAAGCCACCGGCGATCACGGTCATGCCGTCTTCAAGCCCGGCCAGGGCCTCTTCATAGGAACTCACGCGCTTGTCGAAACCTGCCATATGCACCTCTTTTATTCTTTGTGGGCGGCTGGCTAGCCGAATGGGGAGCAGTGTTGCGCTGTTGGATATATTTGTTAAATTGATTTTTAGATTTTATTAATTTGAAAATCTCATTAATTGTCCGGGACCCCGAACTGGAGCCTAGCCCGTATGACCGTCAAGCAGATCCGTGCATTTCTCGCCGTGGCGCAAAGCCTCAGCTTTGCCGTGGCTTGTGAGCGCCTGCACCTGTCGCAATCGGCCCTGAGCCTGACGATCAAGGCCCTTGAAGAGAGCCTCGGCGGACGCCTGTTCAGCCGCACCACCCGCAACGTCGCCCTGACCGCGGAAGGTGAGTCGCTGCTGCCGCTGGCCCGTCGGCTGATCGCCGATTGGGACAACGCCGAGGACGAAATGCGCCAGCGTTTCACCTTGCAACGCGGCCGCGTGACGCTGGCGGCGATGCCCTCGTTCGCCGGCAACCTGCTGCCGCCGATCCTCAAGACCTTCCGCGCGCGGTACCCGAAAGTCAACGTCACGGTTCACGACGTGATCAATGAACAGGTGCTGGAAATGGTCCGCGACAGTCAGGTCGAACTGGGGGTGGCGTTCGAGCCCATGCAGAGTTCGTCACTGCAATTCACCGCGCTCTACCTCGATCGCTTCGTCGCCGTCGTGCCCAGCGATTCAGCGCTGGCGGGGTTGGCCGAAATCGACTGGCAGACCTTGTTGGAGCAGCCCTTTATCACCTTGCAGCGGCCGTCCACGGTGCGGGTGATGCTGGAGGATCACTTGCAGCTGCGCCAGACCCGATTACCGGTGGCCTTCGAGAGCCATCAACTGGCGACAGTCGGGCGTATGGTCGCCAGCGGCCTCGGTGTCAGCGCCGTGCCAGCACTGTGCGCCGGGCAAATGCGCGAACTGGGGGCACACTGCATTCCTCTCAGTGAATCGGTGGAGCGCGCCATTGGTGTGCTGACCAAGCCGGGTCACGAGTTGTCGGCGGCGGCGCAGGCCTTGTTCGAAATTCTCAGGGATGGGGTGCGGCAGCCGGCGTAATTGGCCGACGTTCAGGATTGGAAATAAAAACCACAGTCCGTTTGACCGCCCGTCTTTTTCCCGGATGACCTGCGCTTTTTCACAAAATTCTCACAATTGGAGGCGCACATTGAACACACAAAAGGATTTGACCCCATAGACATCAAGCCCGTCAGACGCGGGCTTTTTGTTGTCTGTCAGAAACCTCTGGCGTCTGCACGCAAACCTCGCGCTGTTCAAAAAGCGGCACTGCACGCACCTGGCTGCCCGGTTGTAATTGCAGGCGCTTGGCCGTCAGGCGGTCGACCTCAAGGCTCTGGCCATTGCGCCGGGCGTGCGCGACGGTGACTCGACAACTCTCCAGGCGCCGGTTGTAAATTAACCAGGGCAATCTCGCCATCCCATCTCGCAGGCCGATCTCCATGCTCAGCGTCAGGCTGTCGCGCACCGCACGAATCTGTGGGATGGCGGCTTCAATCACCGGCCCCGCATCGAAAATATCCACGTAACCCTGGTGGCTGAAGCCCTCGGCGCAGAGGATCCGGCGGGCCGGCTCAGCCTGTTCGTGGGCGGTACCCATCACCGCCCGCGCCTGTTCGGTGAGCAGACAGGTGTACAGCGGCTGGCGCGGCAGCAATTCGGCAATCAGGGCTTTGCTGCCCAGGCCGGAGAGGTGATCGGCATGGCTGAAGTCACGCTTGAAAAAGTGTCGACCCAAGCTGTCCCAGAACGGTGAACAACCGTATTCATCGGCGCTGCCACGCAACTCGGCAATCAGCTTTTCGCCGAACAGTTGCGGGTATTCGGCGACGAACAGCAAGCGTGCCACCGACAGCAGTCGGCCGTTATGGCCCTGGCGTTGGTCGGGACGCAGAAACAACGAGCAGACTTCCGATTGCCCGGTCATTTCGTTGCTCAGGAACAGCGTCTGAATGTGCCGTTCCATTCCTACCCGATAGTTGTACCAGGGCTCGCGTAGCCCTACGGCACCGCCGAGGGCGCTGACGCCGATCACTTGCTGGTCGTCATCTTCAAGTACAAACAGGTAGTCGGCATCCGCCCGCTCCACCTGACCGGCGAAGGTGCGTTGCGCCCAACGGATGCGGTGGGCCAGTCGCGCGTCATTGGCCGGCAGGCTGGTGAAGCCGGGGCCGGCGCGTCGGGCCAGGGTCATCAGCGCTGGCAGATCGCTGCCTTGCACCGGGCGAACGATCACAGGGCAATCAGCCGCAGCGGGCTGCCGTCTTTCAGTTGCAGCGCGTTCAGGGTGGCTGCGTCGAGGACGATGGGCTGGCCGGCGCTGCAGTCCAGTTCAACGAGCATGGCGCGGTAATCAGCCAGCCGGTCATTACTGACCAGATAAGGCGTCTGGCCACGCTGCGGGCTGCCCAGTTGGGCGCTGACGACGCGGCTTCGGGCAATCGAGCGGATGTTCGGTGTGCGCGCAATCAGGGTCGGCCCGGCGTCGAACAGGTCGACGTAGCTGTGGATTTCAAAGCCTTCGCCTTCAAGGATGGCGCAGGCCGCCTGGTCATTAGGATGGACTCGGCCGATACAGGCTTGGGCCTGCGGAGGCAGCATTGGTACGTAGATCGGGTAGTGCGGCATCATTTCCGCCAGCAAGGTGCGGTCCTGGGTACCGCGCAGATGTTCGGCCTCGGCGTAGGTCAGGTTGAAAAAATGGCTGCCCAGCGCGTCCCAGAACGGCGACTGGCCCAGCGCGTCGCTGTAGCCGACGATTTCGCTGAGTACCGCGTCGGAAAAGCGCTGCGGGTGGGCGGCGATAAACAGCAGGCGCGCCCGCGACAGCAATTGGGCGAAGGCACTGCGCGCCAGTTCGTGGTCGATGTGGAAGCCGCGCAGAAGCGTGTGCGGACTCAAGTCCTGACACAGTGACAGCGCTGGCACCCCATTGTGAATGTTGAGTTCCCGCGAGGCACTGACGAAAGGGCGATTGCGCAAGCTGTAAAAGGGTTGCGTATGGCCGGCAGTGGCGACGATTTCCGCACAGCCGAGCAGGCGCTGGTGTTGCGGGTCTTCGAGCACGAAACAGTAAATTTCCCCGCCATTTTCCTGCACGTCATTGCTGAAGGACGCAACCGAATCAAGAATTTTCTGGTGCAGGCAATCTCTGTCGTCGGGCAGGGACGAGACCCCGACCAGGCTGTCGCGCGCCAGTTGCTGCAGTTGGGACAAGTCGGCCAGCGCGACCGGGCGTAGGACCAGCATGGAGATACTCCTGTATCGAAACAAATACCTGGTAGAGGGCACCAGGGACGACTATCACTGTCGATTTCCACGCGTTGCAGTTGCAGCGACCAAACTCCGTTGGCCGTGCGCCATAGTAGTTGAACAACACCTGACGGCGCAGCACTATGCTAGCCGTTCGGCGAGTTTTTCCTGTCCCTGCCCAAGAGTAATTCCGCGTGCTGGTAACCCGATTGACCCTGATTTGTCACGCCCGCACCGTCGCGCAGAAACTGGCGCGGTTTCCCCTCGACGAGCCTCTGGAAACCGATTGGCAGGCCGCAAGGGGCAGTCGTGCAAAGGCCTTCAAGCGGGCCCCGCAGTTGCTCGGTGGCGGTGAAACACGAATCCGCCAAACCGGCGAATTGTTCGGCGGCGAGCTGCTTCATGTACCGGCCCTGGATGAATACGATTACGGACGCTGGCACGGCAAGCGTATCGATGACTTGCAGCGGGATGAACCCGAAGCGTTGCACGCCTGGTTCAGCGACCCCGACGCCACACCCCACGACGGTGAATCGCTGGGCCAGTTGCGCCAGCGGGTCGGACACTGGCTCGACAGCCTTGGCGGCAGCCCCGGCCATTTTCTGGCGATCACCCATCCGCTGGTGATTCGCGCGGCGCTGATGCACGTCTTGCAGTGTCCACCTTCGGCATTTCAAATGATCGATATCGAGCCGCTGTCCGCCACCGAACTGCGCCACAACGGTCGCTGGCGCTTACGCCTGATGGACAGCGGCGAGCCCGCCGAGGAGTTATAGGCATGAAGCGACTGTTGGTGATCGGCATCGGCGCCGGCGACCCTGACTACCTGACGATGCAGGCGATCAAGGCGCTGAACCGGGTCGATGTGTTCTTCCTGATGGACAAGGGACCGAGCAAGGACAGCCTGATCGACCTGCGCCGGGAGATCTGCCAGCGCTACATCACTGAGCCCGGCTATCGCTTTGTCGAAGCGCAAAGCCCGGAGCGGGTTCGCGGTGATGTCGACTATCAAACCAGCGTTTCGGCACTCAACCGCGACAAGCAGCAGACCTTCGAGCGGCTGATCAGCGAAGAAATGGCCGACAACGAATGCGCGGCTTTTCTGGTCTGGGGGGATCCTGGGCTGTACGACAGCACCTTACGCATTCTCCAGGCGATTCTTGACGGTGGTCGCTGCACCTTCGAAATCGAGGTGATCCCCGGCATCAGCAGCATCCAGGCGTTGGCGGCGCAGCACCAGGTGGCCTTGAATCGCATTGGTCGATCCGTCGAAATCACCACCGGGCGCCGGCTGGCGGCGGGGCAGGCGAGTGATGCCGACAGCCTGGTGGTGATGCTTGATGCCGAGGACGCTTACCATCAGTTTGCCGATCAGGAGCAGTACATTTATTGGGGGGCTTACCTGGGTACCCCGGATGAAATCCTCATCGCCGGCAAGCTCAAGGACGTGGCCGATGAAATCGAACGGGTGAGGAAAGCTGCGCGGCAGGAACATGGCTGGATCATGGACATTTACCTGATCCGCAAGCCAGACTCGACGCCGTGACCGGTCAGCCTCTCAGTAAACCCAGACCTCGACCCGGCGGTTTTTGATCCGGCCTTCATCGTCACTGTTGGCGGCCACCGGCATCTCGGCGCCGAAGCCACGGATCTCGCGAAACACCACGCCACCTTTCACCAGCTCGCGCCGCACAGCCATGGCCCGCAGCTTCGACAGCAAGGCCGCGCGTTGAGGATCGGCCTTGGCATCGCCAAAGCCCACCAACGTTACCTGGCGGTCGAGCTTGCGGTGTTGCTGCAAGTAGTCGAGGACTCGTGACAGATCCTCGCGGGCCTTGTTGTCGAGGCTGGCGCTGCCTTCCTCGAAACGAAAATTAACCGTCAGCCGCTGCGCTTGGGCACTGAGCGCCTGATAGCCCTCTGGCATCTGCTGGCTCGGCGTAACGCTCATGGCCTGTACGGTCTGTGCAACAAATCCATTGGCTGCGACTGTCGCCTGGCCTTGCGGGCTTTGCGCAAATTGCACCAGGGCTTGCGCCCAGGGATTGTCGTTGCCGGGCGGCAGGTACAGGTAGAGGCGCCGTGATAGCGGATAGTCTTCGGTGGCAATCAGGCGGGTTAGCGGCAGCATCGGTTGCGCGGCGCCGTCGGCAATCGCCACGGCTTTGGCCTGGCGCACGTAGGGCAGGCCGATGAAGCCGATACCCTGGCGGTCCTGGCTGACGGCGTCAGACAGTTGCTCGCTGGACTCGAAGCGCCGGGCGCTGCTGGCCAGGGTTTTGCCACGGGTTTTCAGCACCAGTTCCCTGAAGGTGTCGAAGGTGCCGGATTGGTCATCCCGCGCATACAGGTGGATCGCGCCGCCGATCCCGCCGAGTTGTTCCCAGGTGCTGATGTCGCCACTGAAAATTCGCGCCAGTTGCTCGGTGTTGAGTTGGTTCAGGGGATTTTGCGGGTGCAGGATGATCGCCAGGCCGTCGATGGCGATCACTTGTTCGGCGCCCGCGCTGTTCAGGTCGCCGAGGGTGTCGAGGTCCACCAGTTCACTGTCCTTGATCGGTCGCGACGAGGCGGCGAGGTCGGCTTTGGCGTTTTTCAGGGCGGTGAAGCCGGTGCTTGAGCCATGGGCGGCAATTTCGATGACCACCGGCTGACCTTCGGCGGTCTGGCCGATGACCTGCTGCTCGTTGGCATTGCCCCCGGGTACGCTGTGCACCTTGAGCAAACCTTGCTCAAGCATCAGGCCCTTGGCCAGCGCCGGCCCCAGCGCCGCGCCTATGGTGTTGGAGCCCTGGATGCGCAGTACGGTGCCGTCGACGGGAATGGGCAATGGCGTGGCCAGGGCGGGCACGGCCAATGAGCTGCATAGCAGCAGTGAGCAAATGAAGCGCAACATGGGCCGGCACCTTGGCGGGCAATGAAGGTGCCGGGACCATAAGACATTCAGGTTACTGAAATATGACGGTTTACCCGTGACTCGCCGCGTCGGATCAGCTCAGTTCCAGCCAGATCGGTGCGTGATCCGAGGGTTTTTCCAGGCCACGCAGCTCATAGTCGACGCCGGCATCCTTGATTCGCGGCAGCAAGGCCTTGGACGTGAGGATCAGGTCGATGCGCAGGCCGCGCTTGGGCTCGTCCTCGAAGCCTCGGCTGCGGTAGTCGAACCAGCTGAAGCGATCGGCGA
The DNA here is from genome assembly GCF_024519635.1 of Pseudomonas sp. Pse1. Lineage (NCBI taxonomy): Bacteria > Pseudomonadati > Pseudomonadota > Gammaproteobacteria > Pseudomonadales > Pseudomonadaceae > Pseudomonas > Pseudomonas sp. Pse1. The sequence continues at coordinate 91,584 of NZ_JALJRO010000013.1, read as the reverse complement.
CGTCCGGGTTGAGATGGCGGAAGCTGTCTACCAGGCCCCAGTTCTTCAAGCGTTCCATCCACTCGCGTTCTTCCGGCAGGAAGCTGCACTTGCCGGTTTTCAGCCAGCGTTTCATGTTGTCGGGGCCGATGCCGATGTCGCAGTCCTGGGGGGAAATGTTGACGTCGCCCATCACCACCAGCGGCTGGTCGTTGCTGAACTGGCTTTCCAGGAGGTTCTGCAAATCGCTGTAGAAGCGCGCTTTGGCCGGGAACTTGGTCGGGTGGTCGCGGCTTTCGCCCTGTGGGAAATAGCCGTTCATGATGGTGATCGGGGTGCCGTCGGCATCGGCAAACGTGCCCCAGATGAAACGCCGCTGGGCGTCTTCTTCATCGCTGGCGAAACCTTTATGGATCGCCAGCGGCTCTTGGCGAGACAGCATGGCCACACCGTAATGGCCTTTCTGCCCGTGGTAGTACACGTGATAGCCCAGCGCCTGGACTTCGGCCAACGGGAACTGGTCGTCATGGACTTTGGTTTCCTGCAGGCCGATGACATCCGGTTGATGCTTCTCGATCAGTGCCGCCAGTTGATGAGGGCGGGCGCGCAGGCCATTGATGTTGAACGAGACGATCTTCATGGTCGGCAGTCCTGGCAAAACTGCGATGCTAGCCGACATGGGGGGCGGGGGCCAGTGGTGGGTGCTTACCGGCAGAGGCTACAGGTTCTCTACCCGGCCTCAAGGTGCCCCACATGGCAGCCCCCCCAATGCCCTGCTAATGTTTCCGGGCATGGGAACGATTACTGCATTGCCGGGTTCGTACCAACAAGAGCGGGCCCTTTGAGCCGCGCCAGGGGAGATCAACCGTCATGCCCGAAACCTCGACTGCCACCGCCGACATCCATCGGCTCGACAGCGGCTACTCGCGCGAAGCGCGTTCCTTGCTCTACCAGGCCTATCGCCACGAGCCGACGTTCAAGTTCCTGTTCGAAGCCGAGCGGCCCGGCTATGAACAGCGCGTACGGGCCACGGTGCGCGAGCTGGTCAAGCAACACTTCCTGCAGGATCTGCCGGCCATCGGCCTGCTGGTTAACGACCGACTGATCGGCATCGCCCTGATTGCGCCACCGCAGCGCCGCCTGGGGATTACCGAAAGCTGGGCCTGGCGCCTGCGCATGGTGCTCAGTACCGGTTTGCGCTGCACCCGGCGCTACCTCGAGTACCACGCCGCCGTTGCTGCCTGCGTGCCCTCGGACTCAGTGCATGTCCTGCCATTGTTGGGTATTCACCCGCAATTCCAGGGTCAGCATTACGGCGAGCAGTTGCTGCAAGCGGTACACAACTGGTGCGCTGTGGACGAGCATTCCCAGGGGGTGGTGCTCGACACCGGCAACCCGCGTTACCTGGCGTTCTACCAGCGTCAGGGTTACGAGGAGATCGGTGAGGTGGCGGTTGGGCCGGTGCGTGAGCACGTTTTTTTTCACGCCAATCCGCAGGTGTTACATAGCGCAACGGGATAACGCCGAACTTTTCTTCGGATTGTTCGCTCTATCACGCTCCTACGCTCGTGATAGCATCCGCGACTATGAAGTTTCCAGGAAGATTTACCAGTGGCGTGCTCGTGCTCATCAGCAGCGCAGCCGCTCTGGCTCAAAGTGAATTGGACGTCAGGATCAAACCGTCCAACGACGAGCTAAAGGCCAATATCGAGGGCTATATCGGCGACCTCGGAGACCGCGATGAAGAAGCGCTGTTGCGTTTCAGTCGCGGTGCCGAGGAGCAGGCGCGCAAGGCTGCCCAAGCCCTGGGTTATTACCAGCCGCAAATAGAAAGTACGGTCAAGGACGGCAAGTCGCCGCGCCTGGTGCTGAACATCGACCCCGGCGAACCGGTGCGCCTGCGCAACGTCAATATTCGTGTCACAGGGCCGGCGGCCTCCCTCAAATCCTTTCGCATTCCCCAGAGCAGCGTGCTCATGCCCGGCGCTGTCCTCAACCACGGTCATTACGACGATGCCAAGCGGCTGATCCAGAATCAGGCTTCGCGCTTTGGCTTCTTCAGCGGCCGGTTTACCAGCCAGAAACTCTCGGTCGACCCGCGCGCCGGTGTCGCCGACATCGACCTGGTGTACGACAGCGGTCCGCGCTATGCGCTGGGCAAGGTCAGTTTTACCGGCGATACGCCGTTTGACGACGATCTTCTGCAGCGCATGGTGCCGTTCAAGAGCGGCGCACCCTACGATTCCGAGTTGATCGCCGAACTCAACCAGGCGCTGCAATCGAGCGGCTATTTCGAGTCGGTGCGGGTCGATGCAGTGCCCACCAGTGCTGCCAACGACGTGATCCCGGTCGCGGTCACCCTGGATACCCGCAAGCCGCGGACCATGGGCCTGGGCCTCGGCTACTCCACCGACGTCGGGCCGCGGGTCAAGGCCAACTGGACGCGCCACTGGGTCAATCCCGAAGGCCACAGTTATGGCTGGGAGGCGGAACTGTCGGCGCCACGGCAGAACGTCGGCCTGTGGTACGACGTACCGCTGGATCCACCGCTCACTGACAAGCTGCGCTTCGCCGGCGGCTATCAATATGAAGAACTGGCCAACACCGACAGCCTGAGCAAGCTGCTGACCCTCGGTCCGGAATGGCACAGCAAGCTGCCCAGCGGCTGGCAGCGAGTGATCTCGCTCAAGTGGCAGCACGAGGAATATCGCCTGGGCGACGATTCGGGGATCAGTAACCTGCTGATGCCGGGCGTCAGCTACGCCTACCTGCGCAGCGATAATCGCATCGACCCGCACAACGGCTATCGCCTGCAATTCGACACCAAGGTGGCCAAGGAAGGGCTGGGTTCGGACAACAACCTGTTGTACGGCACGGCGCTGGTCAAGGGGCTGACCACAGTGCTGGATAACCATCGGTTCCTGGCGCGGGCGCAGATCGGCGGCTCGGCCACCAATGGCTATAAATCGATTCCGCCGTCGTTGCGCTTCTTTGCCGGTGGCGACCAGAGCGTGCGTGGCTACGACTACCAGAGCCTGTCCCCGGAAAACTCCGAGGGCGATCGTATCGGTGGTCGCTACATGGTCTCCGGCAGCGTTGAGTACCAGTACTCGGTGGCCGAAAAATGGCGCGTGGCGACCTTTGTCGATCAGGGCAACTCGTTCAACGATTTCGAACTGCCGAACCTCAAGACCGGGGTTGGTGTGGGAGTGCGCTGGGTTTCCCCGGTCGGCCCGATCCGTCTTGACCTGGCTCATGCGCTGGATGATCCCGGCGGAATTCGTCTGCACTTTTCCATGGGGCCTGAGCTGTGACGCGTGCTGTGAAAATAACCCTGCTGGCGCTGGTTGCGCTGGTAGCCGTGGTGGTGTTGAGCGTTGGCGCCTTGTTGGGGACCGAGGCTGGTAGCCGCTGGGCGCTGAACCAGGTGCCGGGCCTCAGCGTAGAGAATTTCCAGGGCCGCCTGGCCGGCCAATGGAGCGCCGATCATCTGCTGTGGCAGCAGGGCGGCGACCGGGTCGAGCTGGTCAAGCCGTTGCTGGCCTGGTCACCTTTGTGCCTGACGCGCATGACGCTGTGCATCGAACAACTGAAAGCCGAGCAGGTGATCCTGCAGTTCGCTCCGAGCGAGACGCCAAGCAGCGGCCCGATCAGCCTGCCTGAACTGAAATTGCCACTGGCCATCGAGCTGGGTGAAGTGCAAATCGGCAGCCTGCGCCTGGATGGCAGCGAGCAACTCAAGGACTTGCAACTGGCCGCACACTGGACCGCACAGGGCTTGCAGATCGAATCCCTGCACCTGCAACGGGACGACCTCAAGCTGGAGTTGTCCGGGCTGCTGCAACCCACCGGCAACTGGCCCCTCAGCGCCAACGGCCTGCTGACGTTGCCAGCACCGGGTGAACAGCCGTGGGCGCTGGCATTGAAGGTCGACGGCGACCTGCTGAAAACCCTCAACCTGACGGCCGACAGCAGCGGTTACCTGCAAGGGCGCCTCACTGGCGAACTGCAACCACTGGTAGACAATCTGCCGGCCACAGTGCGCATCACCGCCGATGGCTTCAAGGCCAGCGCCGACCTGCCGGACACTCTGCAACTCAATCAGCTCGAACTCACCGGCAATGGCGACCTGAAAAACGGCTATCAACTGCTCGGCAAGGCCAGCTTGCCGGCCGAAGACGGGCCGGTCGCCTTATCGCTGCAAGGCAAGGTCGACGCCAAAGGCGCGCAGATCGCTGCTTTCGACCTGACGGCCAATGACAAACAGAACCTCAAACTCAGCGGCCAGCTCGACTGGTCCGAGGGCCTGAGTGCCGATGCGAAGATCGACTGGCTGGACTTCCCCTGGCATCGCCTGTACCCGCTGATCGATGAGCCCGAAGTGGCGCTGCGCAGTTTCAATGGCGAAGTGTCATACCGCGACGGCAATTACCTGGGCAACTTCAAAGCCGCGCTGGACGGTCCCGCCGGTGCGTTCAGCCTGAGCAGCCCATTCAGTGGCGACCTCGGTCAGATCTTCCTCCCGCAGTTCAAGCTGGAAGCCGGGCAGGGCAAGGCCGAAGGTCATGTGAAGGTGCAATTTGCCGACGGCATTGCCTGGGACACCGCCCTCGACCTGTCGGCGATCAATCCGGCGTACTGGCTGGCGGAACTACCGGGGACTCTCGCTGGCCCGCTGCGCAGCAAGGGTGAGATGAAAAACGAGCGCCTGAGCCTCAACGCCGACCTCGATCTCAAGGGCAAGCTGCGTGGTCAGCCGGCGGTGTTGCAAGCCAAGGCCGACGGAGCCGGCGAGCGCTGGAACCTCAACGCCCTGCAAATCCGCCTCGGTGACAACCGCATCGATGGCAGCGGCAGCCTGCAGGACAAACTCAGCGGCCAGATCGACATCAAGGCCCCGCGTCTCGGCCAGCTGTGGCCGCAACTGCGCGGGCAACTCAATGGTCGGGTCGATGTTGCCGGCACGCTGCATGCGCCTCAGGGCAAGGTCAATTTGCAGGGTGTGCAATTGGCGTTCGACGACAATCGCCTGAAAAGCCTCAATCTCGATGCCACTCTCGACAGTGCGCAGCGGGCGAAGATCGAGCTCAAGGGCAGTGGTATCGAAGTCGGCGACAACGCTCTGGGCACCTTGACCGCCAGCGGTGAGGGCACGCTGAAGAACCAGAAGCTGCAACTGGACCTGCAAGGCCCATTGCTGCAACTGGCCTTGGGCCTGGATGGCAGCCTCGACCAGGGTAACTGGCGCGGGCGCCTGGCCAGTGGTGACATCAAGGCCGGTGGCCAGGATTGGCAACTGCAAGGTCCGGCAAAAATTGAGCGGTTGGCCGACGGCAAGCTGACCTTCGGCGCGCACTGCTGGATGTCCGGTGCGGCCAGTTTGTGTGGCGAGGATCAGCGCTTGATGCCCGAGCCGAAACTGCGTTACCACCTCAAGCAATTCCCCATCGACAGCCTGGCGCAATGGCTGCCCAAGGATTTCGCCTGGCAGGGCAAGCTCAACGCCGATGTGCAACTGGACTTGCCGGCCAGCGGCCCGAAAGGCCAGGTGCTGGTGGATGCCAGCGGCGGCACCTTGCGTATCAAGGAGAAAGACCAGTGGCTGGACTTCCCGTATCAGACCCTGAAACTCAGCAGTACCCTCAACCCCAAGCGCATCGACAGCCAGCTGGAATTTGTCGGCGGCAAGCTCGGCGAACTGATGGTCCAGGCGCAGATCAACCCGCTGCCGAAAAACAAACCCCTGAGCGGCTCGTTCCGCCTCAGTGGCTTGGACCTGTCGGTGGCGCGGCCATTTGTACCGATGGTGGAGAAACTCTCCGGCCACTTGAACGGCAGCGGCACCTTGTCCGGTGGACTGTTGGCACCGCAGGTCAACGGCAACTTGAACCTGGTCGACGGTGAAGTTTCCGGGCCGCAACTGCCGACACGTGTCGAAGCCTTGCAATTGCAGGCACAGATTGCGGGTGAGAGCGTGCAGCTCAACGGCGGCTGGAAAAGCGGCAAGACCGGGCAGGGCCGCCTGGACGGTCACGTCGCCTGGGGCCAGGCGCTGGTGGTGGACCTGAATCTCAAGGGCGCGCAGTTGCCGGTCAACGTTGAACCTTACGCGGCTCTGGAAGTAGCACCGGACCTGAAGATTTCGATCAAGGAAGACAAGCTGGCGATCACCGGCAAGGTGCTGGTGCCCAAGGGCGAGATCACCGTGCGCGAACTGCCGCCGTCGACGGTCAAAGTCTCCGATGACACGGTGATCGTCGGTCACCAGACCGAGGAGGGTAAGCCACCGATGGCGATGGCCATGGACATCGAAGTGATCGTAGGCGAAGACAAACTGAGCTTTGCCGGATTTGGTCTCACGGCCAATCTGCAGGGCCATGTGCACATCGGCGACAACATGGACACCCGTGGCGAGTTGTGGCTCAACGACGGTCGCTACCGTGCCTACGGCCAGCGCCTGACGGTACGCCGTGCACGTCTGCTGTTCGCCGGGCCGATCGACCAGCCGTACCTCGACATCGAGGCCGTCCGCCAGACCGACGATGTGATTGCCGGGATCCGTCTGAGCGGCAGCGCCGAGCAGCCGACGACGCAGATCTTCTCCGAGCCGGCGATGAGCCAGGAGCAGGCGTTGTCCTACCTGGTGCTTGGGCGTCCGCTCAGTACCAACGGTGAAGACAACAACATGCTGGCGCAGGCCGCCCTGGGCCTGGGCCTGATGGGCAGTTCCGACCTGACCGGCAGCCTGGCGAAAAACCTCGGAATCCAGGACTTCCAGCTCGACACCGAAGGCAGCGGCACCACCACCAGCGTGGTCGCCAGCGGCGATATCACCGAGAAGCTCAGCTTGCGTTATGGGGTCGGGGTCTTCGAGCCGGCCAACACTATTGCCTTGCGCTACAAACTGAGTAAGAAGGTCTACCTGGAGGCTGCCAGCGGCATCGCCAGTTCCCTGGACATCTTCTACAAGCGCGACTTCTAACGGCTTTTTTAGGAGCGAGCCTGCTCGCGAAAAACCTCAACGATAACGTGCGTGTGTTGAGTGCGCGCAACCCCAACGGGCCCGGGTTTAACGGAACTTCCTTCCATTGAACCCGCGCCCGTTGTCGTTTTGCCGTGGGCGATTTCCAGTTAATTGCAAAGCCTGCTAACTAATTTATTTGACATTCACTGCCTAGGCAGTAACATCTGGACATATATTCACTGCCTAGGCAGCTATCGAGTCGCCAGATGAAACATTTCTCGCCGGACAACTTTCAAAATTGCCACCTCGGCCTGCTGCTCGGGCGCGCGGCCCTGCTCAAGGACCGGATCATCGACACCCACATGGAACCCCACGGCATCACCGCCGCGCAGTTCAAGGTGATGATCATCATTGCCCAGTTTGGCGTCGACACCCCGGCCGAGCTGTGCCGCCACCTGTCCCTGGACAGCGGCTCGATGACCCGCATGCTCGACCGCCTGGAGCAGAAGGACCTGTTGCTGCGCAAGCGCTGCGCGGATGACCGCCGCCTGGTGCGTCTGGCCTTGACCGAAGAAGGCCAGGCGCTGGCCGACAAGTTGCCGGAGATCGGCGTCAACGCCATGAACCAGTTGGCCGGCGCCCTCGACAGCGAGGAGTTGCAGACCCTGGAAGCGATCCTGAAGAAAATTCTCTTGGCCGCCGGCGATCCCATCACCGTGCTGCGGGTAGGTGATCAATGAGCATGACGACGCGGCTTGGTCTGGTGCTGATGGCCATGAGCCTGGCCGGCTGCGCCAACTACAGCGGCTTGAACACCGAAGGTGTGAGCCTGCAGGCGCAATCGCTGCAGGCCGGGCACTCCCTGAATGGCGTGGCCCTGTCACCGGCGGCCTGGCCGAAAAGCGACTGGTGGACCAGCCTTGGCGATCCGCAGCTCGACGGTCTGATTCGTGAAGCCCTGCGCGACAGCCCGGACATGCAGATCGCCAGCGCCCGTGCCAATCAGGCCAGCGCTGCCGCCGGTGCCGCGGATGCCGCGCGGATGCCGACCCTGGATGCCAGCGCCGGAATTCGCCGTGAGCGACTGGCGCAGTACCAGGATCCGACTCTGCAAGGTGATCGATACGACACCATGCGCAGCCTCGGCGCCACGTTCAATTACACCTTCGATTTGTGGGGCGGCCAGCGCGACGCCTGGGAAGCTGCATTGGGCCAGGCCCGCGCGGCGCAGATTGACCAGCAGGCCGCGCAGTTGACCCTGGCCGCCGATGTCGCCCGCGCCTACAGCAATTTGGGCCAGGCCTATATCGTTCATGACCTGGCCAGCGAAGACCTCAAGCGCACTCAGCAGTTACTCAGCCTGAGCCAGCGCCGGCTGAGTTCGGGTATCGACAGCCTCTACCAGTACCAGCAAAACCAGAGCCTCGAAGCCAGCTCCCAGGCGTCTTTGATCGATGCCGAGAAAAACCTGCAGAGCGCAAAAATTGCCCTCGCGGTGTTGCTGGGTAAAGGCCCGGATCGCGGCAACGAAATTGCCCGGCCGAACATCCTGCAAGCCAGTGCCGTGGCCCTGCCGTCGGTGCTGCCTGCCGAGTTGCTCGGCCGTCGCCCGGATCTGGTGGCGGCGCGCTGGCGGGTCGAGGCGGCGAGCAAAAGTATCGAGGCGGGCAAGACCACTTTTTATCCCAACCTCAACCTCAGCGCGGCAGCCGGTTTCGAGTCGCTGATGGGCAACGCGGTGTTTGGCTCGACCTCGCGCTTCCTTAATGTCGCGCCGACCATTTCCCTGCCGATCTTCGACGGCGGCCGCCTGCGCGCCGACCTCGACGCCAAGGACGCCGATTACGACCTGGCGGTGGCGCAATACAACAAGAGCCTGGTCAAGGCCCTCGGTGATGTCAGCGACAGCATTTCCCAGTTGCGTGATGTCGGTCGGCAGATCGCCGCGCAGCAGCACGCCACGGACATTGCCCAAGCGTCCTACAACACCGTGCTCGAGCGCTACGGCTCAGGGGTCGGCAACTACCTGGACGTGCTGAGCATCGAGCAGCAGTTGCTCGGCGCGCAACGTCAGCTGGCCAATCTGAACGCCGAGCAGATCGATCTGTCGATTCAATTGATGCAGGCCCTGGGTGGCGGATTCCAGAGCGACAACCTGGCCGTGGCCAGCCCATCTCCGGCGCCCGCCACGCGCACCCATCATTAAGGTATTGGTCATGGCCAACGTGCAGAACACCCCGATAACAGAAAATACCCCCGACACGGGCAATCCCGGCAAACGCAAGTTGATGCTGACCCTGCTGGCGATCCTGGTGATCGTCGCGAGCCTCGGCGTCTGGGGCTGGCATCACTTCTACGGCCGTTGGAACGAGAGCACCGACGACGCCTACGTCAACGGCAACGTGGTGGAAATCACCCCGCTGGTGACTGGCACGGTGGTGAGCATTGGCGCCGACGATGGCGACTTGGTGCAGGAGGGCCAGGTGCTGGTCAACTTCGACCCCAATGACGCCGAGGTCGGGTTGCAGAGTGCCCAGGCCAACCTCGCGCGTACAGTGCGCCAGGTGCGTGGCCTGTACAGCAACGTTGATGGCATGAAAGCTCAGGTCAACGCGCAGAAAGCCGAAGTGCAGAAAGCTCAGGAAAACTTCAATCGTCGGAAAAATCTCGCCGCCGGTGGGGCAATTTCCCAGGAAGAACTGTCCCATGCCCGCGATGACCTGACCTCGGCGCAAAACGCCCTGGCCAACGCCCAGCAACAGTTCAAGACCAGCAGTGCGCTGGTCGACGACACTGAAGTCTCGTCGCACCCGGACGTCCAGGCCGCCGCTGCGCAGTTGCGCCAGGCTTACCTGAACAATGCCCGCAGCACCTTGATCGCACCGGTCACTGGTTATGTCGCCAAGCGCACCGTGCAACTGGGCCAGCGCGTCCAGCCAGGCACCGCGTTGATGGCGGTGATTCCGCTGGATCAGTTGTGGATCGACGCCAACTTCAAGGAAACCCAACTGCGTGACATGCGCATCGGCCAGCCGGTGGACATCGAGGCCGACCTGTATGGCAGCTCCGTGAAGTACAGCGGCACCATCGACAGCCTCGGCGCCGGTACCGGCAGCGCCTTCGCCCTGTTGCCGGCGCAAAACGCCACCGGCAACTGGATCAAGATCGTTCAGCGGGTGCCGGTGCGCATCCACATCAACGCCGAGCAACTGGCCAAGCATCCATTGCGGGTCGGCCTGTCGACCCTGGTCAATGTCGACCTGCGCGACCAGAGTGGCCCGGTACTGGCCCAGCAGCCACCGCAAAAGGCCAGCTTCAGCACCACCATCTATGACCGCCAGTTGGCGGATGCCGACGCAATGATCGCCCGGCTGATCCATGACAACAGTTCAGCCCTGAGCAAAACCGCCCAGCGTTGAGTTCGCCAATCCGCTCGTTGCGCCGTGCAAGCGGCGCAACGCTCGCCTCGTTCCCAAGGATTTGCGATGAGTAACAACGCCTCATTCACGCCACCCAGCCTGGTGCTCAGCACCATCGGCCTGTCGCTGGCGACCTTCATGCAAGTGCTCGACACCACCATCGCCAACGTCGCCCTGCCGACCATCTCCGGCAACCTGGGAGTGAGTTCGGAGCAGGGCACCTGGGTGATCACTTCATTTGCCGTGAGCAACGCGATTGCCTTGCCGCTCACCGGCTGGCTGAGCCGGCGCTTCGGCGAGGTGAAACTGTTCCTTTGGGCGACCATGCTCTTTGTGCTGGCCTCGTTCCTCTGTGGGATTTCCACCTCGATGCCGGAGCTGATCGGTTTCCGGGTGCTCCAGGGCCTGGTGGCCGGGCCGCTGTATCCGATGACCCAGACCCTGCTGATTGCCGTCTATCCACCGGCCAGGCGCGGAATGGCCCTGGCGTTGCTGGCGATGGTCACGGTGGTGGCGCCGATTGCCGGGCCGATTCTCGGCGGCTGGATCACCGACAGCTACAGTTGGCCGTGGATCTTCTTTATTAACGTACCCATCGGCATCTTCGCAGTGATGGTGGTCAAGCAACAGCTCAAGGCGCGTCCGGTTGAGACCAGTCGCCAGCCGATGGACTATGTAGGACTGATCAGCTTGATCGTCGGCGTCGGCGCGCTGCAAATCATCCTAGACAAAGGCAACGACCTGGACTGGTTCGAGTCGAACTTCATCCTGATCGGCGCGGCGATTTCGGTGATTGCCCTGGCGGTGTTTGTGATCTGGGAAATGACCGACCGCCATCCGGTGGTCAATCTGCGGCTGTTTGCTTACCGTAACTTCCGCATCGGCACCATTGTGCTGGTGTTGGGATACGCGGGGTTCTTCGGCATCAACCTGATCCTGCCGCAATGGCTGCAGACCCAGATGGGCTATACCGCGACCTGGGCCGGGCTGGCGGTGGCGCCGATTGGGATTCTGCCGGTGTTGATGTCGCCTTTTGTCGGCAAGTACGCGCACAAGATCGACCTGCGCCTGCTCGCCGGCCTGGCGTTCCTGGCGATTGGCTTGAGTTGCTTTATGCGCGCCGGATTCACCAACGAGGTCGACTTCCAGCACGTGGCGTTGGTGCAGCTGTTCATGGGCATTGGCGTAGCGCTGTTCTTCATGCCGACCTTGAGCATCCTGATGTCCGACCTGCCGCCCCATCAGATTGCCGATGGCGCCGGCCTGGCGACGTTCCTGCGGACCCTGGGCGGCAGCTTCGCGGCGTCGCTGACCACCTGGATCTGGATCCGCCGGGCCGACCAGCATCACGCTTACCTGAGCGAAAGCATCAGCACCTACGAGCCGGCCACCCGCGACGCCCTCAACAGCCTGGGCGGCGCCGGCACCCCGGCCTACGCCCAGCTCGATCACGTGCTGACCAGCCAGGCCTACATGCTGTCCACCGTGGATTACTTCACGCTATTGGGCTGGGGCTTTGTTGGCCTGATCCTGCTGGTATGGCTGGCCAAGCCACCGTTTGCGGCGAAGGCTGGGCCAGAGGCGAGCGGTCATTAACGATCAATCAGTCAGGCGCTTCTGCATGAAGAAGCGCCTGCTGCCGCGCGGATAGTCGGCAATCTGCCCAACCTCGACAAACCCCAGCTTGCTGTAGAACGCTGGTGCCTGGAACTCGAAGGTGTCGAGGTACATGCCGATGCAGCCCTTTTCCCGCGCCAGCTCTTCGGCCATGTGCATCAGGCGCGCGCCAATGCCCTGGCCGCGCAATTGTGGCTGCACCGATAGCAGGTCAATGAACAGCCATTCATAGAACAGCTTGCCATACAGCCCGCCGAGCACTTCGTCGCTGTCTTCGCCGCGCACCAGCAGGGCGATTTCCTGATAGTGGCCATCACCGGCATTGGCGATGTTGTGGGCGCGCAGGGGAGCGAGGACGGCCTGGTATTCCTCGGGTTGCGGGTCTTCGGTGAAATCGATGCGCAGCGGCATGGGCGACGTCCTTGTGTCGACTGAGGGGATTCGCCAGATTAACCCATGGGTCGGGGTTTCGCAGAAACGCGGGCAAAAAAAAGCCCGCGCGGGGAGTGCGGGCTAAATGTTCCTTGAATGAGCGGTGTGACTATAAAGGTCCTGTCGCAGCGGCACAGTGAAGGATTTGTCATGTGCCGTTCGTCCATCTGTGCGCACTTTGGCCCGGCCATTGGATCAAAACGACGAGGCCCAGCAGACCGTTCAACCCTCGGAGAATCGCTCGGTGTTTGGCGGGTGTAAGTTGAGTCTGGGCTTAACGTCTTCGACGGAGGTGGCTATGAGTATTGCGATGTTGAGCAAAATGCATATGAACGGCTATGACGTAGTGAGCGTGAACAGCGGCCCGTGGCGGGTCTGCACCCCGCATGACCGCTACGGCACCTTTGCTACCCGGGAAGAGGCGCTGGCGTTTGCCGCCTCCCTGCCAGGCTACAAGGCCAGGCGCCTGGGGGCCGTTAACAAGCAGTAGCGCAGAGGCTGAAGGCGAGGGCGCGAGGCGCTCTCGCTACAGCCGGTCTTGACCGCCGGGTACGCGTCGGTCGGCGCCCGCCGGGTTGCCGCTGTCGAACAGTCGGCGTTCCGTCAGCACATTGTCCAGTGCCTGGCGATCGCTGGGGACCAGTTGGTGACGTCGCTCCTTGAGTTCCAGCAAGATTGAATTGGACCAGTGACGATAGGTCTGTTCAGCCAGTTGAATCGGATTCATCTTCGTCTCCCAGACCGGATGTTTCAGCACGGGGCGGGGTGCGTCGCCGCGCTCAGGCTAGTCGAGAAAACCTCCGCTTGCCAGGTACAGGCGCTCAGCCGTGGGGCCTTTCGTCGCCGCGCAGAATTTTACCGATCGGCACAATCAGTTCCGGCTCCTGATGGCGTACGTTGCCGACGGCGCTGTCGACCTTGAACCATTCGAAGGTGTCGGACGGCTCCCCCTCATGCAACACCATTTGCTCGGCACGCTCCTTGGGCATGCTGAGGTTCAGCCATTCGCGCGCCAGCTCCGGCGACAGCACCACGGGGCGGCGATCATGCACATCCAGTAGGCCGCCCTCACTGTCGGCGGTGATGATCACGAAACCGTCATCGGCTCGCGGATCGCGCCCCCCCGCCGGATATTGACCAATGGCCGCACAGAGGGCAGGCGCGCGATTGCGGCGGCGGATCAGGTAGGGCTGTTTGTTCGGGCCACCTTCGTAGACCCACTCGAACCAGTTGTCGACGGCGACGATGGCGCGGTGCGGCCAAACGGCGCGGAAGAATGGACCGTGGGCGACTTTTTCCACTCGGGCGTTGATCGGCAGCGAGCGGTCGGTGGACCAGTGCGGGCGCCAGCCCCAGCGCACCCGATCGGCATGCAGGGTCTCGCCTTCGAGGTGGATCAGGGCGACCGCAGTGGTCGGCGCGACGTTGTAATACCCCAGCGGTTCATCACCCACGCTGTTGGCCAGGGCATTGGGCATGCCCAGGGCCGCGACAAAATCGTGAATGCCTCGATACTGTGAAAGTCTCCCGCACATCGGAAAGCCCTCCGCTGGAGCCCTCAGCTTAGTTCACGGACACCCGCACATTTTCGTATCCGCTTACAGATCACTAACAATCGGGGTATTTATTCGCTCGCCCGTGGCTTTCTACAATGCCCGTTGATCTTCGGGAGCTGGAATGATGAGTGTGTCGCTGCGTATGGCTACAGTCGATGATATCGAGAGTCTGTTCGAGATACGCACTTCAGTGGCGCAGAACCACCTGAGCCGCAAGCAGATGGATGAGTTGGGCATCACCCCGCAGGTCCTGCGCTCGGCAATCAACGAAGGGCCGTGCATCTGGCTCGCCGAAGTCGATCGGCAACCGGTGGCCTTTTCGATGATCGATCGCGCCGAAGGCGAGGTATTTGCCATGTTCGTGCGTCCTGAGCATGAGAAATGCGGGCTTGGCCGCTTACTGATGGACGCCGCCGAAGCCGAGCTGTTCAAGACCCATGAACGGATTGTCCTGGTCACTGACGGCCGCCCGGAGATCAGGGCCAATGGCTTTTATCAGCGTCTGGGCTGGACGGTGGTCGAGCGAATCGATGCCCGGGATGTGCGGTATGAGAAGCGCAGGCCATTGTTGTAACGCGTCTTGAGCCCTGCCCATTTCTATCAGGGGGCATCACCTGGATGTTGGCGCATCTGCTCCTCCACCTGACGACAGGCTTTGGCAATGATGCTGCGCGCCATTGGCGAGGCAACGGCGGACGCCTGGTCCTGGCAAATGGCAATATCGGCCATGACATCGGTCTCGGCCTTATCCTCGGAATCGCTGAAAACCAGGTAGGCCGCCAGCGCAACAGCGGCGGCTACGGCGAGCCTGATCAGCCAGCGTTTTCCCTTTGGTCGCAGATCGGCGTGGCAGTGCTTGCAGCGAATCGCGGCGGCCTTGATGCTCTCCGCGCAAAACGGGCAGAGCGTGTCTGATGTTTGCAACGTGATGATTTCCTTATCAAAAAATACAACATGAGCGCTAGCGCAACATGATGGCAGAAATCATCGCTCTTGCGGAAGTCGACGCTTAATCCTGTTCCAGTGCCACTCCCGTCGGCATCGATAACGGTGTCGCGAAATTCAACGCAACCATGTACACGGACCCACCGCCTGGTCCGCTCAGCCCGGCGTGTTCACAGATGAACTCGAAGACTGCTTCGGACTGGGCTGCGTCCACTACCACATTGACCACTCGGGAAAGCACGGCTTCCGGTACCTGGTTGCGCGCTGCCTTGGCGGCCTGTAGCACGCCCACGCCACGGCAACTCACGCTGTCTGCACGGGTGATGCCATGGACTTCGCGTAACAGACGCAACAACCTGCGCTCGCTGCCATCGTCGGGCAGCACGCAGGTGATCAGTTTGGCCGCGCCGCCCGGTATGCCGGCGGTCACGAGGTTTTACCTTGTACGAGCAGTTCACGGGGAATGTAGGTGGCGACTTTTTCCACCGGCGTGGCGTAGATCATGCCTGCCCCGGGGACATGCAATTTGGCGGCGTGATAGATGGCCTCGAGTACCGCGTCCTGGTAGTCGGCGGCGACCAGCAGGCTGACCACTTCCTTTTCCGCATCAATGGCGATACTGAGCAGGCCGAGTCGCTCGCGGGGGCCCAGACCGTGAGCGTGGTAGACAATGGCGCCCGGTGCGCCCATGCCCTGGGCGGCGCTAATCACCAGGTCCGCGCGGCCGACCGCGACGATGCAGGTGATCAGGGCAACGTCGGTCAAATAGGTAATGCCTTCGGTGCTCATTGTGCTTCTCCCGTGCCCATTAATTGATTCGCTGGCTGCCCGATGGCGGCCTTTTCCTGTTTCCACGCGCGAAAACGTGCCCACTGCCCGAGCAGCATGACGGTGATCACCGGACCAACCGAGGCCATGCACAGAATGCCGAAACCCTCCACCGCGTTGGTCGCGTTGCCCAGCCCCAGGCCCATGGCCAGGACGAGCGGCACGGTGATCGGTCCCGTCGTAACCCCCGCGCTGTCCCAGGCCACGTTGACGAATTCTTCGCTGGAGAAAACCGTCAGCAGCACCGCGAGCAGATAGGGCGGTATCACCAGCCACACCAGCGGCAGGTCGAACACCAGCTTGGCCACACCCACGGCGATACCACTGGCCACGCCTATGGAGACGGCACGGATCAGGCTGCGCTTGCGGATAAAGCCGTTGGTCAGGGTTTCAGCGGTGACGCCCAGTGCATTCAGCGCAGGCTCGGCGACCGTCGCGCCGTAGCCAAGCACCCAGGCAAAGCCCAGGGCCAGGACCAGGCCCACCTGATACAGATAAAGCGGCGACTCATCGACCCCCGGCGTCTGCATGAACGCCGCCGGAATCAGTGACCCGGCACTCCCGCCCAGTTTCGACAGGCCGTAGGTCAACCCGAGGTTGAACACGCACATGCCCGCCACGGCCAGGGCGATCCCGAGGAAAATCTCACGGCGTCGCGGCAGGCTTTGGCGCAGCAGCAGCTTCAGCACGATGAGCAAAAAGATCACCAGGGGCACGATGGCGCGTATGCCGGAGATAATTTCCAGACCGGGGCTGACTTCGTGCCATTGCGCAACCGTCTGGGTGGCGCCGCTGGCAGCTTGCGCGGCGGCGATGATCTCGGCAGGTGAGGAAACGGACGCTACATACAAGCCCAGTAGCATCACCCCGATCACCGGAAACAACGAGGCCAGGGTCACGATGCCGAATCCGGACAACCCGGAGCCGCCCTTGCCGGCGGCCGCCGCAATGCCAATGCCCAGTGCCAGCACCAGTGGCACGGTGACCGGCCCGGTGGTGACCGCCCCCGCGTCCCAGGCCAGACCAATCACCTTGGCCAGCTCAGGGTCGCTGTGCATGTACACCGTTAGCAGCAACACCGGCGCCAGGGACAAATAGATCAACGGCTTCAGGCTCCAGCCGTAGAGGAATCGCAGCGTGCCGATCACCGCGGCGAGGCCGACGCAGACGCCGACCACCAGGATCAGTTCGCTGGTCCACTGGTTGAGCAGCGCCCACAGGTAGGGCGCGCGCTCGGCAGAAACGTTCTGTCCGGCGGCACGCAGCGCACCGATTGCGGGTTCGGCGAAGGTCACGCCGATGCCCAACAGCAGGGTCACCAGCAGTACTACCGGCAGTGATAATCGGCGTGGAAGGTTGTTGCCTATGACTTCGCCGAAGGGCATCAGGCCGAGTTTCAAGCCCTCCATAAACAGCATCAGCCCGACAATCACCGCGAACAATCCACCCGTTACCAGCCAGGCGTCCTCGACCAATTGGCGCAGGATGATGACCTGGAACAATGCCAGGTACAGGGCCAGGGGCACCACGGCGCGAAATTGCTCCATGAAGCGGGAATTGAGATAGGGCTTGAGAATCGCGACGACCTCACCGGCGTGCAGCTTTACCGCTTTATGCGGCGGGGCCTGCCAGCGGCCATCGGCACCGCGAACCGGTGCCGAAACCAGATCGCGCATGGGAATCTCGCGGCGACCGGAGCCAATCTTGTGCAGGTAATCGGCGTAGCGAATGGGTTCTTTCATGGGGGCGGGTGCTCAGGTGGATCTACCGATGGACGACCTGAAGGCGGTCTCTCACTGTCGCGGCGTTAGCTGGAAACTCAAGTCGCAGCCAGCCGGGGGCAGTGTAGTTGGCACTTGGCGGGTCGGATGCTGAGTTTTGTCAGTGGATTGGTAGACGTGTGGCGGGGCGGGGGCCAGGGACCGGCTATGGGCTTACGGCGCTGGGTAAGGAACTCTCGGAGTCGTACCTGCCTTTGTACCGGCTTCGCCAAGAAGAGGTCTGAATCATTGAGCCATGGATGAGGTCTGATGGCCGTTCTGGCCAAACCCCAGAAACGACAAAGCCCTGAATAATCAGGGCTTTGTCGTATAAATGTGGCGGAAGCGTAGAGATTCGAACTCTAGGATAGTTGCCCATCGACGGTTTTCAAGACCGTTGCCTTAAACCACTCGGCCACGCTTCCAAACTGCTTTGCGGGCGCCATAATACCCGAATGAAACACACTGTCAAACTCTCTGCATAGCTTGTTACAGAGCGTCTGTTATGATCTTTGCGTCTGAACGTTTCAAAACTACAGGAGTGTCGCCATGCGCGAACAGGATTACGCAGTTAACAACAGCGTGCAGGTCGAGCAGCTAGAGGTTAGCCGCGTCCTGCGCAACACTTATGGCTTGCTGGCCCTTACCCTGGCTTTCAGTGGTGTGATGGCCTTTGTCGCTCAACAGATGCGCGTTGGGTACCCGAATATCTTCGTGGTGCTGATCGGCTTCTACGGGCTGTTCTTCCTTACCAACAAACTCCGTGATTCGGCCTGGGGCTTGGTATCTGCTTTTGCCCTGACCGGTTTCATGGGTTTCCTGCTGGGCCCGATCCTCAACCGTTACCTGGGCATGCAGGGCGGCGCTGAAGTGGTCAGCTCGGCCTTTGCGATGACCGCCCTGGTGTTCGGCGGCCTGTCGGCCTATGTACTGATCACTCGCAAGGACATGAGCTTCCTCGGTGGTTTCATTACCGCCGGTTTCTTCGTCCTGCTGGGCGCGGTGCTGGCGAGCATGTTCTTCCAGATCAGCGGTCTGCAACTGGCGATCAGCGCGGGCTTCGTGCTGTTTTCCTCGGTCTGCATCCTGTTCCAGACCAGCGCCATTATCCATGGCGGCGAGCGCAACTACATCATGGCGACCATCAGCCTGTATGTATCGATCTACAACCTGTTCATCAGCTTGTTGCAGCTGTTCGGCATCATGGGTCGCGACGACTGATCGGATCGCCCTGAAATGAAAAAACCCGCCTCGCAGCGGGTTTTTTTGTGGCCGGCTGCTCAGGCCATCGGCGGCAGGCGGCGTTTGACCGGCGTCTTCTTGACGATGGCGGTGTTGGTCTCGGCGTAGCTGTTGAGGCGGTCGAGCAGGGTGTCGAGCTGCTCCATCGAGCGCACGTGGAGCCGCGCGATGAAGCAGTCATCGCCGGTGACCTTGTCGCACTCGGTGAACTCGGGGATGGCCTGGATCTGCCGTTCGACGTTCTGTAACTGCCCGGGCAGCGGGCGGATGCGCACGATGGCCTGCAGTTGATAACCGAAGCACTTGGGGTCGATCTCTACCGTATAGCCCTTGAGCACACCGCGCTCTTCCAGGCGACGCAGGCGCTCGGCGACGCTGGGAGAAGACAGGCCGCTGATCTGCGCCAGGGCCTTGAGCGAGCGCCGCGAGTCTTCCATGAGTGCGGCAATCAGCATTTGATCGATATCGTCAGTCATCTGAACCTCGGTAAGGCAAAAAAGCTGAT
This sequence comes from Pseudomonas sp. Pse1, assembly GCF_024519635.1. NCBI lineage: Bacteria > Pseudomonadati > Pseudomonadota > Gammaproteobacteria > Pseudomonadales > Pseudomonadaceae > Pseudomonas > Pseudomonas sp. Pse1. Next base: position 72,337 of record NZ_JALJRO010000013.1, on the reverse strand, counting down.
ATGCCTTTATAAAAAAGGTGAACCCGCAGTTTAGCCTGCATTTGGCCATGGAGCAGCCGGTGCCTGGATGAGCATACTGTGGGCTCACTTCGAGGATTCGATCATGGACAACACCTTACGTCGCGGCTCGCTGGAAATGACTGCCGCCATGCTGATTTCCGGGACCATTGGCTGGTTCGTGCTGGTCTCGGGCCAGCCGGTGCTGGACGTGGTGTTCTGGCGCTGCGTGTTCGGTGCCGCGACCTTGCTGCTGATCTGCGCGGTGTTCGGCTTCCTGCGTCCGGGGATCCTGAGTCGCACCACCTTTTTGCTCGCCGTACTCAGTGGCGTGGCCATTGTCGGCAACTGGGTGCTGCTGTTTGCCTCCTATTCCCGGGCCTCGATTGCCATCGGCACGGCGGTGTACAACGTTCAGCCGTTTATGCTGGTCGGGCTGGCGGCGATCTTTCTCGGCGAGAAAATTACCGCGCAGAAGCTGTTCTGGCTTGGGGTTTCGTTTCTCGGCATGCTGGCGATCGTCAGCGCCCATGGCCAGCAGGGCGAGGGTGGCGGCCAGTACCTGCTGGGGATTGCCCTGGCTCTTGGCGCAGCCTTGTTGTATGCCTTTGCCGCGTTGATCATCAAGCGCCTGACCGGCACGCCACCGCATTTGATTGCGCTGATTCAGGTGTGCACCGGGGTGCTGTTGCTGGCGCCCTGGGCCAACTGGTCGCCCTTGCCGCAACAATCGGGCGCATGGGCCAGCCTGCTGACCCTGGGGATCGTCCACACCGGTGTGATGTATGTCCTGCTTTACGGGGCGATCCAGAAACTGCCGACGGCCCTGACCGGCGCCCTGTCATTTATCTACCCGATTGCAGCCATTTTCGTTGACTGGTTCGCCTTTGGTCATCGCCTGGAGTTGCTGCAGTGGGTCGGCGTGGTCGCCATTCTGCTGGCTGCGGCGGGGATGCAGCAAGGCTGGGGCAGCGGAGCACGCAAGGCGGTCACGCAATGACCGGCATTCAGATCTTCCAGTCCGGCGCCGACTTTACCAGGCGTCCAGCCATGTCGTTGAGGTTGTTGGCCAACTGCCGGGTCAGCAGTCGATAGCCGTCGAGGGCGCTGTACACCGGCGTATCCATCGCGCTCGCCAAGGGCGGTTGCTCGACGCTGCGCTGCAGACGCTCGGTCGAGCCCGACTGCAGGGCGCGGGCCATGCCGATCAACAAGCGGCGAATCTCCCGGTGTTCGGCTTTCAACGCCAGTTGCATCTGCGCCAGCGCCTGTTCATCACGGGGATCGGGGCGAGTGTTGGCGAGGATCTCCAGGGTGCTGACGCTCAGGCGCAAGTTGCGTTGCAGGGCGTCGAGCTGGGTCATGGAGATGCGCACCTCCTTGGACACCGATGGCATCAGCGAGCGCAGTTGCACCATCGCCCCATTGAGGCCGCCGAGCAGCTTGAGGTAGTGATCGTCGGTCACCGATTGGCCGCTGATGATGCGGCTGTAGAGGCTCGCGCAGTCACGCAAGGCGCCGGCCAGTTTGTAGCGCCAGGAGTACACCGCGTACAGCGGCAGGGCGAAAGAGAACGCCAGGGCCAGGACGATGCCGATCAGGATGTCGACCGTGCGCCACAGGCCGTCGGTGACCACGTTGTCACCATGGCCGGCGACGATAAATACGGTAATCGCCGAGAGCAACGCGGTGTATCCGCCTTTGCCAATGGCGTGGTAAGAGAAAAACCCGCACACCACCGACATGCAAAAGTAGGTCAGCCACGGCAGTCCGAGCCAGGCCTGCTGCAGCACCAGTAGCAGGCCCACACCGGCACCGATCAGGGTGCCAAGGGCGCGCTCCGCGGCCTTTTTGCCGATGTTGCCGTGATGCTGCAGGCCGCCGATGACCACCAGCATGGTCACCGAGGCCCATTCACCATGAGGCAAGTTGATCCCGGTGGTCAGCAGGATAGTTGCCAGCAATCCCAGCGAGACCCTTACCGCGTGGATCACCCGGGCGTTGCGATAACGCCGGTAAGGGTCGAGCACGGGCCGCAACAAGCGCCGCAGCAAGGGTGGCAAGCGGGACGATAGGGCAGTCATCGGCTGGGCATTGGGTCCTTTGGGGCTGATTTAGAAAATGTAGTCGGTTGTCAGGAAGCTCGACTCCCGGCCGCGGATGATGTCGCTGATCAAATCCTTGTTGCGCTCCTGGAACTTGGTCGCCACCAGCGTGCGAATCGAGAAAGTACGCAAGGCATCATGCACCGACAAAGTACCTTCGGCCGAATTTTTCCGTCCATTGAACGGGAAGGTGTCCGGACCGCGCTGGCACTGGGCATTGATGTTGATGCGCCCGACCTGGTTGGCAAAGGTGTCGACCAGTTTTCCCACTTCGGCAGGGTTGGTGCCGAACAGGCTTAACTGCTGTCCGAAGTCTGACTCAAGTACGTAGTCAATCACCGTATCCAGATCACGATAAGGCACGATTGGCACCACCGGGCCAAATTGTTCTTCCTGATAGACGCGCATCTCGGTCGTTACCGGGTACAGCACGGCCGGATAAAAGAACGAGCCGCGGGCCTGGCCGCCGTTGGCATTGATCACCTTGGCGCCTTTACGCACGGCGTCGTCTACCAGTGCATGCAGGTAATCGACCTTGCCTGACTCCGGGAGCGGGGTCAGTGCCACGCCGTTTTCCCACGGCATGCCGGGCTTGAGGGTGGCGAGCTTGTGGTTGAATTTGTCGATGAACGCGTCGACCACATCCTCATGCACGAAGAGGATTTTCAATGCTGTGCAGCGCTGGCCGTTGAACGACAGCGAGCCGGTCACAGCTTCGTTGACCGCGTTGTCGAGATCGACCTCAGGCAGGACGATGCCGGGGTTCTTCGCATCCAGGCCCAGGGCGGCGCGCAGGCGATGGGGCTTGGGGTGGAGTTTTTTCAGGTCGCTGGCGGCCTTGTTGGTGCCGATAAAAGCAAAGATGTCGATCTTGCCACTGGCCATCAGTGCGCTGACGGTTTCGCGGCCGCTGCCGTAGATGACGTTGATTACCCCGGCCGGGAAGCTGTCGCGGAACGCCTCCAGCAGCGGCCGGATCAACAGCACGCCGAGCTTGGCCGGCTTGAACACTACGGTGTTGCCCATGATCAGCGCCGGAATCAGGGTGGTGAAGGTCTCATTCAACGGATAGTTGTAAGGTCCCATGCACAGCGCGACGCCCAGCGGTACGCGGCGGATCTGGCCGAGGGTGTCCTGCTCCAGTTCAAAACGGCTGGAACGACGGTCGAGTTCTTTGAGGGCGTTGATGGTGTCGACGATGTAATCGCAGGTGCGATCGAACTCTTTCTCGGAATCCTTGAGGTTCTTGCCGATTTCCCACATCAGCAGTTTGACCACCGCCTCGCGCTGTTCGCGCATGCGCGCCAGGAACGTTTCGACGTGCTGGATTCGCTCCGCCACGCGCATGGTCGGCCAACTGCCCTGGCCGCGATCGTAGGCGCGTACGGCGGCGTCGAGGGCGGTCAGCGCCGTCTCCGCATCCAACAGTGGCGTGCTGCCCAGGATCACTTGCTCATCGACGCCGTCGACGTCCAGGTACACCGGGCTGCGCACGGTGGCCAGCGGGCCGTTCCAGGTGCGCAGGGTGCCGTCGACCAAATAGTCGCGTTGCTCAAAGGGTTTGCCCGGACGGTACTGTTCAGGAATATCGCTGAGGGCCGGAAACAGTGTGCTGAGGATACTTTCGGTGCTCATGGGCTACCCCGTACTGAAGATGGGTGACGCAAAGTCGTTGGGCTATTGTGCAGGCGAACAATCACTGTATCGGTTATACGCCTTGAACCCGGTTTTTTACCAGAATGACCCGCTGAAGCGCAGGCTAGAGGGGTTGTGCTGAAAGTGTGTCGAGCAAGCGTAGTCCAAATCCCGGGCTGGCGATGTAACAAACAGTCACATCCAAGCCAGCATGACTGGCCTTCAAAGCCCCCCTTGATGACCCACAATGACCTCAACCGGCGGCAGTGACTGGCTTAGTGTTGAGCTTCAGCCGTCATCACCGCCTAGGCGTCGAAACCAGTGGGGAACATCATGGGCAGAGCGTTTCGAGCTGCACCGCAGCGATCATCCGCCAAGTGGCTGTTGCTGCTCCTGGTCGCCGTGCTGGGCGCCTGTGGCGAGGAGCCGAAAAGTACCGACACGCGTGCGCAGGCTGCCAGTGCCGTGCCCGCCGACACTGCACTGGCACGCACCTACGACAGCAGCTGCAAGCTGTGCCACGCCAACCCGGCCTCGGGGGCGCCGATGACCGGCGACCTGGCCGCGTGGAAACCGCGTATTGAGCAGGGCGCCGACACCCTGCTGGACCACACGATCAATGGCCACAACGGCATGCCGCCGATGGGCATGTGCATGCAGTGTTCCGAGGAGGATTTCCTCGCGTTGATCAGCTTCATGTCCGGCCAACAATTCCAATAAGTCTCACAGCCAGGATGGATGATGATGGACCTCACGCGACGTCAGCTTTTACAGCGTGCCAGTATCGTCGGGGCGCTCACGGTCTTGAGCGGCAACCCGGTGCTGGCCCAACTGGTGCGTGCGCCCCGATTGATTCCCTGGCGCAACTGGTCGGGCGCCCAGAGCTGCCTGCCCGAGGCGCGACTGGCGCCCAAGGATCTGGATGAACTGGTGCAGGTTATTGGCAGCGCACCGGGCAAGATTCGCCCGGTAGGATCGGCGCATTCCTTCAGCGCCTTGGTGCCCACCGATGGCACGCTGTTGTCGCTGAGCAATTTCAGTGGCCTGCTCAGTCACGATGCCGCCACTCTGCAGGCCGAGTTTGGCGCTGGCACACCGATGTCGCACATGGGACAAGCGTTGAAAGAAGTCGGCCAGGGTCTGAACAATATGGCCGACATCGATTACCAGACCCTGGCGGGTGCTATCTCCACCTCGACCCACGGCACCGGCAAGAATTTCCAGTCCTATTCCGCTTATGTGGCGGGCCTGCAATTGGTCACGGCCAGCGGCCAGGTGCTCGATTGCGACAGCCAGCATCATCCCGAGGTGTTCAACGCCGCTCGGGTGTCATTGGGTGCTCTGGGCATTGTCACCAGGGTGCGCATGCAAAATCGCCCGGCGTACCGCTTACGCGAGCACCAATGGATCGCCAAGACCGAGGAACTGCTGGAAGACGTGGAGAAGAACACCCGCGAAAACCAGCACTGGGAAATGCTGGTGGTGACCCATTCCGACTACGCCCTGTCAATGGCCCTCAACGAAACCACCGACCCGGCCACGCCGCCGGTCAGTCCTGACGAGGAGGGCGGCAACGAGTTCGTCAATCTGATCGAGAAGTTCGACAAGTACGTCAGTGATTTCCCTGACACCCGTCGCACTTTGCTCAACAGCCTGCGACATATCGCTGACTTCGAGGATCGAGTAGGGGATTCCTACGATATCTACGCCAACGTGCGAACGGTGCGATTCAACGAAATGGAATATTCCGTGCCTGCTGAACATGGCCCCGCGTGCCTGCGCGAGATCATCAAGCTGATCACCGACAAGGACCTGCGCACCTGGTTTCCGATCGAGTACCGCTACGTCAAAGCCGACGACATTGCCTTGAGCATGTTCGAGGGCCGCGACAGCTGTTCAATCTCGGTGCACCAGCACTACCAGATGGACCATCACAATTTCTTTGCCGCCATCGAGCCGATCTTCTGGAAGTACGCCGGTCGCCCGCACTGGGGCAAATTGCATAGTCTGAATGCGCGCAACCTGCAGGTGTTGTACCCGCGCTGGCAGGAATTCCGTGAGGTACGCCAGGCGCTGGACCCCGAGGGCAAGCTCCTCAACGCCCATCTGTCATCGATCCTGGGAGTGAGCTGATGGCCCTTAATCGCAGGCATTTCATCGGCGGCGTCGTGGGCGTTGGTGCATTGCTGGTTGGCGTCGGTGCGCTGTTGCGTCCAGGGAATCGGGGCGCCGCCTATACCGATTACTTCCGCACCTTGAATCAAGAACTGAAATACCACGGACCGATGCGTCCGGTGCTGCTGATCGACCTCGATCGGCTCGATCACAACATCGATGTGGTCATGCAATCGGTGCAGCGTGGCGGCAAGCACCTGCGGCTGGTGGAGAAATCCCTGCCAGCACCGGGACTGTTGGCCTACATCTGTAAGCGTGCCGGCACACAGCGTTTGATGTCGTTTCATCAGCCGTTTCTAAACCACGATGCGCTGACGTTCCCACAGTCCGACATCCTGCTGGGCAAGCCCCTACCGGTGCGTTCCGCCGAGTTGTTCTATAAGACCCACAAAGGGCCGTTCGATCCCGCGCGACAGTTGCAGTGGCTGCTCGATACGCCGGCACATCTGCAGCAATACCTGGCGCTGGCTCAAGGCCTGAGCACGCGGTTGCGGATCAATATTGAACTGGATGTTGGTCTGCACCGTGGAGGCGTGGCCGACAACGCAACCCTGGGCCAGATGCTCGGTTTGATCCGCGCCAACCCGCAGCACCTGGAGTTTGCCGGTTTCATGGGTTACGACCCCTTTGTCGGCATGGGCGTGCCGGGCATCCTCGGTAGCGCCGACGAGTTGTTTGCCAAGGTCATGCAGCAGTACAACAACGCCGTGGACTTCACCCGGCAGCAGTTCGCCGACCTGTGGCGCGCCGACCTCACGCTCAACACTGCCGGCAGTCCGAGCTATCGCATACATGAAAAGGAATCGCTGAGCAGCGAGGTGTCGGTGGGGACGGCCATGCTCAAGCCGACGCATTATGATCTGCCATCGCTGACCGAGCATGTGCCGGCAGCCTGGATCGCCACGCCGGTGTTGAAGCGTACCGGCGCGGTGCGAATTCCGGCACTGGACGGTAAGTCGAAGCTGTTTTCCTGGTGGGACGCCAACCAGCGCGAGACCTACTTCATCTATGGCGGTAACTGGATGGCCGAATACGAATCGCCAGCCGGCTTGCAGAGCAACGGCCTGTACGGACGCAGTTCCAATCAGGAAATGGTCAATGGATCGAGCGCAGTCGGCCTGGAAGTGGACGACCAGGTGTTCCTGCGACCGATGCAGACTGAGTCGGTGTTGCTGCAGTTCGGTGATTTACTGGGCGTGCGCGGCGGCAAGATCGTCGAGAGTTGGCCGGTTTATAGCTGATACACCGGGCAGCCTTTACAGGCTGCCTGCTCCACTCAATCAAAAACCAAACTTGTCCCGCAACCCGTAATACCAAGCCCCCAACGCCGCAAACGGCGTCCGCAGCAGTTGCCCGCCAGGGAAGGGGTAGTGCGGCAGATCGGCAAAGGCATCAAAGCGTTCGGCCTGACCACGCAAGGCTTCGGCCAGCACCTTGCCCGCCAGGTGGGTGTAAGTCACGCCATGGCCGCTGCAACCCTGGGAATAGTAGATGTTGTCACCCAGGCGCCCGACTTGCGGCAAGCGCGACAAGGTCAGCAGGAAATTGCCAGTCCAGGCGTATTCGATCTTCACGTCCTTGAGGTGCGGGAAGGCCTTGAGCATTTTCGGCCGAATGATCGCTTCGATGTTCGCTGGATCCCGCGCGCCGTACACCACGCCGCCACCGAAAACCAGGCGTTTGTCGGCGGTGAGGCGGTAGTAGTCGAGCAAGTAGTTGCAGTCCTCGACGCAGTAATCCTGTGGTAACAGGCTGTTGGCCAGGGCATCGCCCAGAGGCTCGGTGGTAATCACTTGGGTCCCACATGGCATGGACTTGGCCGCCAGCTCGGGGACCAGATTACCCAGGTAGGCGTTGCCGGCGACTATGATGAATTTGGCCCGCACCTTGCCGCCCGGGGTATGCACCACCGGATTGGCGCCGCGCTCGATGCGCACCGCCGGCGACTGTTCATAAATAGTGCCGCCCAGTGATTCGACGGCCGCCGCTTCACCCAAGGCCAGATTGAGCGGATGGATATGCCCGCCACTCATGTCCAGCATGCCGCCGACATACTGCTCGCAGGCGACCACATCACGGATGCGCTGTTGGTCCAGAAGCTCAAGCTGAGTATGACCAAAACGCTCCCAAAGACGCTTCTGCGCTTCCAGATGCGCCATCTGCTTGCTGGTGATCGCGGCGAACACACCGCCATCCTTCAAATCGCACTGAATCTGATAACGCGCCACCCGTTCGCGAATGATCCGCCCGCCCTCAAACGCCATCTGCCCGAGCAACTGCGCCTGCTTGGGCCCGACGCTGCGCTCGATAACATCAATGTCACGGCTGTAGCTATTAACGATCTGCCCGCCATTACGCCCCGAAGCGCCGAACCCCACCCTGGCCGCCTCCAGCACTGTCACTCGAAAACCGTTCTCCAGCAGAAACAGGGCACTGGACAACCCGGTATAACCGGCGCCAATCACACAGACGTCGGTTTCCACATCGTCCTGCAGGGAAGGGCGCGACGGGGCAGGGTTGGCCGACGCGGCATAATAGGATTGCGGATAAGGAGTGTTCGCCATTCCTGCAGCCTCTGTTGAATATATTTTACGAGTGCACTGATCCTACCCGAGTTAAAAACCCACGACCAGTCAGCGGAATTCCAGGTTTGTCGGGCCGAAATTAAATATTTTGCATATTCATAGGGTTAGCTGAAAAAAAGGTGTTGACACCCCTCCGGAATTCCGTAGAATGCCGCCTCACAGCAGGCACGTAGCTCAGTTGGTTAGAGCACCACCTTGACATGGTGGGGGTCGTTGGTTCGAGTCCAATCGCGCCTACCAAACAAAATCCGCTCTGCTGGGCGGTCTAGAAGGGCTCACCGAAAGGTGGGCCCTTTTTTGTTGTCTTGGATTCCTACAGAACGTTCACAAAATATCGGGTTCGTTCACACTGGGTAATGTGAACGCCGATATCAGTTCATTTTCGGATCGGATTTTGCTTTGGGTTGGCTGTGGTGGGGCGGGTGTTGAAGGTTGTGATCAGCCTTGCGATTGCTTGACCGCAATGTCTCGGATGGTTTGGATATTCTGATGAATTGCCGAGAGTACAAACCACACTCCAGAGCCTAGGCAGCCTACAGCGAAGCCAATCAGGGCGCCGATGTACTCGTAGTTGCCCTTCATTGCGAAATACCCCACAACCGTTGCAACGATGATTCCTGCCCAGGCGAAGAAATTCACTACGGTAATCACAATGTCTTTCGTTGTCTTTGCTTCCTGCGTGGTTAGAGTCGGTCTACGTCAAATTCAATCCGCCGTCAGACAGGAGTATCTCGCCAGTTAAGTAGTCAGAGTCAACCAACATTGCGACCGCTTTCGCGATGTCGTCTGGGCTAGCGGCCTTTCGCATAGGTGCGCGAACTCGCCATAACTCCTGCGCCTCTGTCCACTCTGCGGTCAGAGGCGTGTCGACCAAGCCAGGCGCCACAGCGTTTACGCGAATGTCCGGCCCGAGCGACACCGCAAGCAAGCGGGTCATGTGATTGAGAGCAGCTTTGCTCACCGCGTAGGGAATGGATGCGCCCTTGGGGCGGACACCGGCATGTGAACTGATGTTTACGACGCAACCTGCTCGGCGGTAACGGGCGGCATCGCGCAATGCCGACTCGGCCAATGCGACTAGATGGAACGGCGCCACGACATTAATCTCGTTAAGCTCGTGCCACACATCCGAAGTGGCAGAGGCAAGGTCGCTGTGCGGAATAACTCTGCTGATGCCGGCGTTATTGACCAATACATCGAGCTGCCCCCACGCGGCGATCGCCTCTTTTATGAGCCTGACTCTGTCGGCTTCGATAGCAAGATCAGCTTGAACGTAAATAGCTCGCTTCATTTCGGCAGCCATAGCGCGTCCCGTATCAGCAGAACTTCGCGAATGCAGGATCACCGCATAGCCTGCCTGGCTTAATACACGAGCGATGGCTGCGCCGATACCGGAAGTGGATCCTGTAATCAGCGCAACACGTAGTGTGTTATCTGTTGTCGGATGGGAACTCATGCTGAACTCGAGTTAGTTGCTAAAGAGCCACTACCGTACCACCAAGCGGGCAAAGTCGGCGTCTGGCCATCTTGATGACCGGGCGATGGGCTAGTGTTTCGTCATCGTCTCGTCCGCATGCCCCATCAGCGCTTGGATGTATTTACGTTCAATCCGCCGCACCGCCTGCCTTTTCTGGCGTCAAAAAATACGCCCCCGCATCCACTACGAAGTACTGTCTGCACTAATGGCATTCTGATATTTTAACATCGCCAACCTCCGGTACAGCCCCCGTAAAGCTGGCCAGAAAAGACTCATGCCCCACACTACAATCAGGGACGTTGCGATGAATAATGGTCAGAAGATCCTGCTGGAAAGGACGCTGTTTGTGTTGGGGGCCATGGGCGTGGGGATGTTCTGCCTGATCATGGGCAACGCGCTATTTCAGGTAGCGATCAGCGCGGACATCGATCTGTCGCGGGTCATTTACGAAATGTTCGACTACCGCGAGGCCGCGTTCCTCGTCTGGCCGCCGCTGACGGCCGGTTTGTTCTGCCTGTGGCTGAGATCTTTCAGTCAGGCGAGCCGAATGGCCTAACCTGAGGTGAATGCCAGCGCCCGGTGAAGTCCGATGATTGCCCATACCCCCACGCTGTTTGCCTGCGTCGCGCTAGTGGCGACGATCATGGCGTTCTGTCTGATTCTGGTGGGTCAGTTCAACCGGGGTGACGGTTTGCTGACCATCGGTTTCGGTTTGCTCGCCCATGCCCTGGCCTACGTCGGCTACACCTTCTACGGACATGCACCGCTGTGGTTTACCTACGGCCTGGCCAACAGTCTGCTGGCCCTCGCGCTGGCCTGTTATGGCGCCAGTGTGTTCCGCATTGTCGAGCTGCCGGTGCCCTGGTGGCGGGTGTTCGCGCCGCCGGCGGTGATGTTGCTGGCAATGATCAGCCTGATCGATACCCTTGAGCCGCGCATGCTCGCCGCCACATTGGTGTTGATGCTGCAGTGCAGCCTGATCATCCATTGGACACTGCGCTACGTGCCGGCCCAGGGTCGGGCGCGCATGCTATTGATCATCGGTTCGAGCATCAGCCTGATTGGTCTGGGCATGCGCGTTGTCGCGGTGCTCGGCGGTGGCGCTGCCGAGATGCGCTATGACGTGAGCAACCTCAAGCAGACCCTCTCGGTCAGTATCGGCACCTTCACCGCGATGATGATTTCCCTCGGCTTGGTGCTGATGGCCAAAGAGCGCAGCGAATCGTTGTTGCAGCACCTGGCCCTGCGCGATGTGTTGACCGGCATTCTTAACCGCCGAGCGATCATTGAGCAATTCGCCAAGGAAGTGGAGCGTTCGCGTCGCGAAGAATCGTGCCTGGCGGTGGCGATGATCGACATCGACCACTTCAAGCAAATCAACGATGAGTACGGTCACCTGGCGGGCGATGAGGTGATTTGCCACTGCGTCAATCATCTGACCCGACGCCTGCGCAAGTCCGACAGCATTGGTCGCTATGGCGGCGAGGAGTTTTTGCTGTTGTTGCCCTGCGCCAATGCCGAAGGCGCCATGAGCGTCCTTGACGACCTGCGTGCCTCATTGGCCGAGCACCCGGCACAGTATGATCAGGCAAGCATCCCGGTGCGCATCAGTATCGGTGTGTGCTGCGGCATACCGGCTGCCGGCGACAGCCCGGCGAGCTTGTTGGCCAGGGCCGACGCGGCGCTGTACGAGGCCAAGGAGCTGGGGCGTAATTCGGTGCGGCTGGCGTCGGCAACCGGCGCCGCGAGTGAAGCCCCGGTTGCCGTCGCGCCGGTACACCAGCCTCAGTAATTCATCCCGTCATCAATCGCGATGCCTTGCGCGCGCATGGCCTTGATCAACTCGCTGCGGGTGCCCGGCAGGTTGAGCATGGTCTGGGCACGCAGCTGGGTGACTTCTTCAGCCGTGTACGGCTGGTAATTCGCCGGGCGACTGCTGCCGGCCATGCCGTCTTCACGCATCAGCCAGTTGAGCAGGTCGGCCAGTTGCGCGTTGTCCAGTGCCGATTGGGACATGCCCGGCACACGTACGAGAAACTCGCGCCCACCCGGTACTTTCAGGAAGTTGCCGACAAAACCTTTCATCCGCGGCGTGTCGTTGGCGGCTGAACCGCTGCCGTCGCCCAGATGGCAGCCGGCGCATTGCAACTGGTAGTTCACGCCGACGCTGTAGCCCGCCTGGGCGATCGGGGTTTGCGGCGCTTCGTTGCCCGGTGCATGGCGCTGGCCCGGGACGGGGATGGCGCGGGCGAAGGCGGTTGGGGCGCTCAGGGAGCAGATCAGCGCGATGAGGAGCAATTTACTCATGACAAACCCCAGGTCTGTGTAGCCAATAAAAAACAATGCAGGACTGAAAAAAAAGCCGGGAGCAGGCGCTCCCGGCGAAACGAGCAGGTTTAAACGGCGACGCCGCGGATGATCGAGACGGTGCAGTGGTAGATGTGGGATTTGGCGGCCAGGCACCAGTTCACATCGTTGTTGTTGAACGGGCGGTAGGCCGGTTCTTCACTGTCGTTGCGGGTGCAGGCGCACTGGGCGCAGCTTTGCTTACCACAGCAGTCGTTGTAGGAAATGATGTAGTCCTTGCCGTCGGCCGGGTTGCGGCAGGTGCCGATCCAGGTCACTTGCGAGGCTTCGGTGCCAGGTGGGCAGGACGTCACCGAACCGCCGCAGCAGCTGCACAGGAAACCGTCGATGGAGCAGTAGCGCCAGTAGTCGCAGCTGTTCGGATCACCTGGGTCACCGGCTTTCGGGTCGGTGGCGGCCAGCGCCTTGCTGGTGCGATCCAGTGGCAGCAGCAGGGGCAGGGCGGCACCGGCGACCATCAGCGAGCCCATGCGCGACAGCAATTTGCGCCGCGAGGTGGTGTCGGCGACACGGCGGGTGGAGCGCTCAAACAACAGATCCAGCAGTTTCATAAAGGTCTCCCTGCCTTATCAGTGGCTATGGCCGTGGCCGTGGTCATGGTCGTGGGGCTGCGCGTTGAGGTACTGCTGCAGGGTGGCGTGTTTCAGGTGCTCGACCTCGAACAGGCTGTCCAGGTGCTCGCGGGAGTTGACCAGGCCTTTGGCGCGCAGGGTGCCGGCCTTGTCGATCAGCGCGGCGTACGGCAGTTTGCCGATCTGATACGTCATGCCGACTTCCGGGCCGACCACGTAGGTGGCGTCTTCGAGTTTGTGCTCGCGGATCAGCGCTTGCTGGGCGTCCATGTCGCCATCGCTGACGAACACCACGTCGAGGGTGCCAGCCTGTTCCTTGGCGATAGACTTGATCGCCGGCAGCAGCGACTTGCAGATCGGGCAGGTCGGCGAGAGGAAGAACAACAGTTGCGATTTCTCGCCGGCATAACCGAAGTTCACCGGGCGGCCCTTGCGGTCGCTGGCAGTGATTTGCGGTGCCTGTTCATTGACCGCCACGCCTTTGTCGACCATCAGCGCGCCGGCTGGCGCCAGGCGTCCATGGAGGACACCGATCTGACGAACCAGGCCCATGACGACGAACGCCACGGCCACCAATAAAACCCAGAGCAGAATGTTGGAAACGATCAAGCCTTCCATTTTGATTACCTACCAATCAATTTGAGCAGAAGAGGGGAGTTCGCCAGCAAGCCATCGGCGGCGGCGTAGATCAGCAGCGCGACAGCGGCAGCGGCGAGGGTCACGAAACCGTCGAACAGGGTCAGGTCGCGGGCCACCGGTGCCACGCTGGCCAGCAACGCCAGGGCCACCAGCGCGCTGTTGCGCGCCAGCAACACCGGACGCAATGGCTGGGCCTGGTCAGGCCCGGCGCAACCGCAGTCGATGTCGGCACGACCGCGCCACAGGTTGATACCGATGGCGGCGGCGTACAGCGCCAGCAAGCCAGCCGCCGCGAGTGCGGCCCAGCTACGGCTTACCGGCACCAGCAGGGCGAAGGCAATGCCCAGCTCCACTACCGGAACCAGGCGTGCACTTGGACGCACCAGCGCCTGGGGCAGCAGTTGGTAATCCGCCAGTTGCCGGGCGAAGCGTGCCGGTGCACGGACCTTGTGGGTCGCGGCACTGGCCAGCAACACCGCGATGGCGATGGCGCTGGCAATGATGAAGATCGGATCGATGTGCATGGCCGAACCTCTTAGTAGCTCATGACTTGAGTCGCGGTTTTTGCGACCTTGGCCATGCTGCCAGTGTGTGTGTTGGTCTTCAGGTCAAAGATCTGCAGACCGCCTTCCACGTCGGCGCCGAGCAGCAGCGGTTTGTCGTCGCCAGTGGCTTGCATGCTCCATACCGGAACCGGCGCTTCCAGGGTGCCGACCTTTTTGTGGGTCTTGAGATCGAACGCCCAGATCAGCGTGCTCGGGTCTTCCCATTTCATTGGTTCGTGGGCGTCGTGCATCAGCACGTACAGACGATCCAGCTTAGGCGCCACGGCCATCAGCTGCCAGCCGCCCGGGGCCCAGCCGGCCTTCTTCTCTTCCTCGGACACCAGCGACCAGGACGGCAGAATCTTCGGTGCATCACCGGCGAAATCCACCGGGCGCACAGTGCCGGTCGTGGTGGTGAAGTAGTAGGTGTCGCCGACGTTGACCGCGCGCTCCACCAGTCTTTCTGCGTTCGGGTCGAAGAACGGCGTGCGGCTGCGGGCGGTTTCCTGGCCCTGGTCGTTGAGGGTCACCACCTGCAGGCTGCCGTCGCCGCACAGCGAGGCGAAGCGGCGGTTGCCCACCGGGTAGTTGAGCACGCAGCCGGGGATCGCGATTTCCGTCGCCACTGCCTTGGCCTGGGTATCGACCACAGTCACCGAGGTCGACGGGGTGAAGTTGTAGACGTAGACGAACTTGTCGTCGCCGCTGGTCTTCAGGCCGTAGCGTTGGGTCAGCGACTCGGCGCGCTTGTTCGGGATCAGCACTTCCCAGGCCGGCGACAGGGTCGAGCTGTCCCAGGCGGTCAGCACGTCGGTGCGCACGCCACGGGTGCCACGGGAATACCAGATGTCGGCGCTGTAGAGGGTTTTCTTGTCATGACTCAAGGCCGATGGCGCGGCGAAACCGGTCGGCACCATGCCCAGCACGCGTTTCTGGTCCGGGTCGACCACGGTCACGCGGCCCGCGACGAAGCTTTCGAACTCGACATCGACCACGAACGCGCGGTGCGCTTCCGGGGGAAATGCCAGCACAGTCTGGCCAATGGTGTCCGGCGGCAGATCAGCGCGGGCACTGTTCAAACCGAGTACAAGCAGGCTCAGGCCTAGCGCTGACTGTACGGAGATCCTGTTTGTTCGCATAAGGGGAACTTCCTGAATTGTTGGTAACGCGGATCGCGGGTGCTTTGGCAGATTTTCACGGTTTGATTCTAGTCCGCGCCGCCGGCGGGAGAATTGCCCTGCCTGCCAAGTGTTTGTGTGTCTGTGCCAGTGTCATCAAACCGGCATAAGCGCCTGACAGGACGGGCTCAGCGCGGGGCTGAAAGCGGCAGGGAGAAGCTGAACACCGCGCCGCACGGCTCGAGGTTTTGCGCCCAGATATCGCCCCGATGACGGCCGATGATGTTCTTGCACAGCGCCAGGCCGATGCCGTTGCCGCTGACCTTGGACGAGAAAAAGCCGTCGAACAGCTTCTCCTGCGCCTGGGCCTGGATGCCTCGGCCACTGTCTTCGATTCGCACCAATGCCACGCCCTGGTCCTGGCTGGCATGGATACGCAACAGCCGCCGTTCGATTGGCAGGTCGGCCATTTCTTCGATGGCGTTGAAGGCCAGGTTGAGGATGACCTGGCCGATCAGCACTTTTTCGCAACTGACCCGCAGCGGCGTGGGCGAGGGGACGATTTCCACGCGGACCCGGCTCGGGTCGGCACGCAGGCTGATGAAGTACTGGGTTTCGCCCAGCAGCTCATTGAGGTCGACCTGCTCCTCGCTCTGCTCCAGCTTGACCACGTAGTCGCGCACGCTCTTGATGATCACCGAGGCATGCTCGATTTGCCGTACGGCGCTCTGTAAACCCCAGGTGACGCCCTGGTCGGTGGCGGCGCTGGCGCCCAGGCGAATCACCGCACCTTCGATAAAGTTGCGGGTCGCGGCCAGTGGCTGACTGAGTTCGTGGGCAATCGCCACCGCCATTTCGCCCATGGCGTTGTAGCGCGCCAGGTATTCGAGTTTTTGTTCACTGAGGCGCCGTGCTTCTTCGGCCTGCACCTGCTCGGTGACGTCGCGGAACAGCAGCAGGTGGCCGGCCAGGTCGTCCTCGATTTCGATATAGCGGCAGGTCGCGTCATGCCAGCGCCATTCACCGTCGCGCCGTTGCACCCGATAGTGCACGGCGAAGGGGGCGTGTTCCGGCGACACATTGCTCAGTTGCTGCAGCAGGCGTTGGCGCGAAGTCTCGTCGCACCAGGCGAGGAAGTTTTCGCCCAATAGATGCTGTTCTTCGCCGTGGAGCAGGTGGGCGCCGGAGTCGCTGATAAAACGGATATCACCCTGCGGCCCGAGCACCGCCACGCCCTCGGCCAGATCCTGCATAAAAGCCTTGAGCCGGCTTTCGAAGCGCTTGAGGTCGCGCTTGACCTTGTCTTCTTTGGAGATGTCGCGGAATTGCACCATCAGCACATCGCGGCCGTCCAGGTGGACCAGGGTCGCCACCGCCTCGGACAGAATCTCCACGCCCTGCTTGGAGCGATAGCACCACTCGATGGCACGTTGCCCGGTGCGTGCGGCGCCTTCCAGCCAGCGCAGGCCAACGGAGCGCCGGTACTTCGGCGCGTCGCGGGTCATGTCCGGGGCTTTCAGCGGGGTCAGTTCTTCCAGAGTAAAGCCCAGCGCCGCCAGGGCCGCAGCGTTGGCCCAGAGGATCTCCTTGGTGTGCGCGTCATGAAGAATGATGCACAGCGGCATGGCTTCGATCAGCGCATAAAAGTCGTTCGGTTTTGGCAAATACATCGCGCAGCCCTTCGCAGCAGCGGGTTCCGGCCGAGTGTGGCCCAAGTATGGCGTTTTATACCCGCTCGCGCATGGGGATGCGCTCAGAGGTAACCGCTGTCGCACTAGGGGTTTTCTTTAGGTGGGGGGCTGCACGCACCAATAGTTGGGCGTGGGCGGGGTTTTTACACTGGACCGCAATGCAAGGGTATCCGCACCTGCCGTGACTTTTGACCTGTAGGAGCGAGCCTGCTCGCGATGATCGTCAACGATAACGCGTCCTGTCTGATTGGACGCGCCGTCTGGAGGTTTTTCGCGAGCAGGCTCGCTCCTACAGGGAACGGCGCAGAGCCCTCTAACAATAAGCACAACGGAGAATTCGCCCATGCTGCGCTCAGCTGTCGTCCTACAAGATCCGGTTTCCGATCCGGTCGAGCCGATGCTCGACAGTCAGTTGTTTCAGCAGGTGCTGGCCGAGGTGCGTGAGCGTCGTGAAGAGTTCGACGCCCTGTCCCATGTGCCTCGGGACATGATCGAGCGCTTCAAGCAGGTCGGCATCTACCGTGCTGCCACGCCGAAATGCTTCGGCGGCGACGCCCTGGCGCCGGGCCTGTTCCTGCAGATGATCGAACGCATCTCCGAAGCCGACGGCTCGGCCGGTTGGGTCGCCAGCTTCGGCAGCGCCGGTGTCTACCTGGCTGCATTGCCCCCGGAAACCCTCGCCGAACTCTACGCCGACAGCCCGGACCTGGTATTCGCCGGCGGCCTGTTCCCGCTGCAGCCGGCGCAGGTGGTCGAAGGCGGCTGGCAGGTCAACGGCACCTGGAAATTCGCCAGCGGCTGCAAGGGCGCGGACTTGCTCGGTGTCGGCATTGGCGCCAGCGCCGCCGGTGGCAAGCCTCGCACCGCAGTGTTCCCGGCCAGCCAGGTCGAGATCATCGAAAACTGGGACGTGGTCGGCCTCAAAGGCACCGGCAGCCATGACCTGCGCGTCAGCGAACAATTCGTCGAAGACCGCTGGACCTTCATTCGTGGCGGCGCTGCGACCATCGACGAGCCGCTGTTCCGCTACCCCTCGATTGCCTACGCCGCGCAAGTACTGGCCGTGGTCAACCTCGGCCTGGCCCGCGCCGCCCTCGACGAAATCAGCCGCATGGCCAACGGCGGCGGCATCACCGGCGCGCCGAAACTGGCTGACCGTGCCTACGTGCGCATCGAAGTCGCCAAGGCCGAAGCCACCCTCAGCGCCGCACGCTCGTTCTTCTACGGTGCGACCGAACAGGTGTGGAACTCGATTTTGGCCGGCAATCCGGTCACCGCAGAGCAGACCAGCCTGCTGCGTCTGTCAGCGATTCACGTGTCCCAGGCCGGCGCTGCCGTGGTGCAGAGCGCCTACAGCTTGGCCGGGACCACCGCGATTTACCTGCGCCATCCGCTGCAACGCTACCTGCGCGATTCGATGGTGGTGACCCAGCACGCCTTCCTCAGTGAAGGCCTTTACGACGGCGCCGGCTCGGTGTTCCTCGGCGTCCAGCCGTTCCCGGGCTACATCTGATTTTTCTCACTCATTCAAGGATCACTGTCATGTCCCAAGCTACCCAGGAACCGTTGCGCGTCGTCTTCTGCATCGGCATCACCCAGAACTTTTTCGACCTGCCCACCGGCGAAGGCCTGAGCGTCTGGAAAGGCTTCAGCAAAATGATGGGCGACCTCGGCGCGATGCCTGGCATCACCGTGCTCGGCGCCATGGATGACGACCGCCTGATGGTCGGCCCGTCCACCACCTCGCCCTGGACCGTGTACATCATGGCCGACGTCGACTGCCACCAGACGGTGATCGACGCCTGCAACCTGTTCCGCACCACGCCGGTCAACGAATACAGCCTGTGGCGCTACGCCAAGGTCGAAGCGCGCATCGGCCGTCCGCTGACCATCCCTGACGCGGCCAAGGTGTAAGCCATGAACGAGGCCTTGCTGCAGCGTCTGGCGACGCTCGAAGGGGAAAGTGCAGTGCGCCGCCTGATGGCGCGCTACATGGACCTGTGCGATGTGCCGCGGGCGCCGGTCGAGGCCCGCGACCTGGCACAACTGTTCACCGAGGACGCGATCTGGGAAGGCCTCGGCACCCAGACCGCGCAGACCTTCGGCCAGCACCGTGGACGCGAGGCGATCGCGGCGTTCGTTGCGGGTTACCTGCCGCCGTCCGATCACTTCCAGCTGAACCTGCATTACCTCACCAGCGAGTCGATTGTGGTCGACGGCGAAGGCGCGCAGGGGCAGTGGATCATGCAGCAGATTTCCACCTACGCCGATGGCCGCAACGAGCTGTTCGGCACCCGGTTGAACATTGATTTTCGCTGCGTCAACGGTACTTGGCTGATCGCCCATTTCCGCACCCAGCGCCTGTTGAACCTGGAGCTGCGCCCATGAGTACCTTCATCAGCGAATTCCTCCTCGGTGGCAACGGCAAGCGCGTGGCGATCAAGGACTCGATCGATATTGCCGGACACCCGACCCGTTCCGGTAGCCGCGCGTTTGCCGAGGCTGCCCCGGCTATCAAGAACGCCGAAGTCGTCGACGCGATCCTCGACGCTGGCTGGCAGATTGTCGGCAAGACCAACCTGCACGAACTGGCGTTCGGCGTCACCGGGATCAACGACTGGACCGGCACCCCGATCAACCCTCAAGCCCCTGACCGGGTGCCCGGTGGTTCCTCCAGCGGCTCGGCCGCGGCGGTTGCCGCAGGCCTGGCGGACATCGCCATTGGCACCGACACCGGTGGTTCGGTGCGCGTGCCGGCGGCGTGCTGCGGGGTTGCCGGTTTGAAGCCGACTTATGGGCGGGTCAGCCGGGTCGGTGCTCACCCATTGGAATCGAGCCTCGATTGCGTCGGGCCGTTCGCCAGATCCATGGACGATCTGATCGCCGCGATGCAGGTGATCTGCCCGGGCTTCAACGTGCAAGGCCTGCCCGGCGATGGCGCCAAAGTCGGTTTTCTCGACGTTGCTTGCGACGCCCATTTGCAAGCCAGCCTCGGTGCCGCTGCGGACCGTGCCGGATGGCGGCGCAGCCACCTGCAGTTGAGCGAATTCGAAGCGGCATTCGTCGCCGGGCTGACGGTGATCAATTTTGAAAACTGGGCCGCGTTCGGTCACCTGACCGGCAAGGGCCTGATCGGTGCCGACGTCGAAACCCGTTTGCTGGCGGCCAGCCGTACCTCGCGTCAGGACCTGGCCGAAGCCGAAGCCGTACGTGCGCGCTTCACCCGGCAAGTGGATGAGGCGCTTGAAGATTTTGCCGTATTGCTCTTGCCAACACTGCCCAGCCTGCCGCCGACCGTCAGCGACGCCCGCGCCGGCAGCAAGGCTGTAGCCGGCATGACGCCGCTGGTGCGGCCGTTCAATTTGAGCGGTCACCCGGCACTGACGGTGCCGGTGGAACTGGACTGCGGCGGGCTGAAAGTCGGCCTGCAGATCGTCGGGCGCAAGGGGCAGGACGAACAGGTCTGCGCCTTCGGTGCGCAACTGCAACAGAGCATGCTCGGTTAGCCCCCGGGATCAACACTCATCATAAAAACAAGCCATGAGGAGAACCGCATGAGCATTCATGAATACCCGCTGATCGCGACGTCGAGAAGCCCCGAACAGCTGGTCCAGCACGACCGCGTCGACGTTTCGCTGTACAACGATCCGGCGCTCTTTGAAGCCGAGCTGGAAAAGATTTTCTACCGCACCTGGGTGTGGGTTGCCCACGAAAGCGAAGTGCGTAACAGCGGCGACTTCAAGACCGCGACCATCGGCCGTCGTCCGGTGATCGTGGTGCGCGATAAAAAGAACAACATCAATGTTCTGGAAAACCGCTGCCGTCATCGTGGCGCCACCGTGTGCGAGAAGCACAAGGGCAATGCCACCGGTTTCACCTGCCCGTACCACAGTTGGTCCTATGGCCTGGACGGCAAGCTGCGCGCGCTGCCGTATCCGGACGGCTATGAAGGCATCCTCGAAAAGTCCGAACTGCCGCTGACCAGCCTGCGCGTCGAAAGCTACGCCGGCATGATCTTCGCCAGCTACAACGACGAGATCGAGCCGCTGGAAGATTTCCTCGGTGGTGCCAGGCACTGGATGGACCTGTTCATGAAGCAGGGCGCCGGCTACCCGATCAAGACCCAGGGCGAACACAAGTTCAGCTTCAAGGGCAACTGGAAGATCCAGCTGGAAAACACCACCGACGGTTATCACTTCCCGATCGTGCACAAGTCGTTCATGTCGTCGGTGGATGAAGAGACCTCGGAAATGCTCTCGTTCATGACCGACGAACAAGCCGTGACCCACTCCCTGGGCAACGGCCATAGCGTGATGGTGATGGTCCCGGAACACGTCGACCTCGATCACGACGACGGCACCGAGCAGTTGCAGGAGCGCTTTGCCCACGTCACCGAAGAGCTGTCGAAAAGCATGCCGGCCGATCAGGTGCGGCGCATCGTGCGCTCCCTGCACGGCGCCGGGTTCAACTTGAACCTGTTCCCCAACGTGGCGATGTCGATGTCGTTCTTCCGTGTGCTGCGCCCGGTGTCGGTCACCGAAACCGAGATCCGTCACGTTGCCCTGGGCATGGACGGCGGCCCGGAAATCGCCAACCGCGAACGCATGCGCATCCACGAACACTTCCAGGGCCCGTTCGGTTTCGGCAGCCCTGACGACGCCGAAGCCTGGGACCGCGTGCAGCGCGGCTCGTATGCCGGCGTCGACGCGCCGATCCTGGTCAACCGTGGCCTGAATCGGGAAATCACCGCTGAGAACGGCGACAAAGTCAGCCACGCCACCGACGAAGGCGGCATGCGCGGTGCCTACGACATGTGGAAAAGGATGATGAGCCAATGAGCAATCACGACACCTTGAACGGTTTCACCGGCCCGCTGGCCCAGGCCATCGAATTCATCTGGCGCGAAGCCGAGCTGCTCGATCACAAGCGCTACGCCGAGTGGGCGACCCTGTGGAGCGACAGCGGTAAATACATCATTCCGATCGACCCCGACACCGAAGATTTCGAGGCGACCCTCAACTACGCCTACGACGATGCGCGCATGCGTGACTTGCGCATCGAACGCCTGACCGCCGGTTACTCGCCGTCGGCGGTAGACGCGGCGAAAACCATCCGCACAGTCTCGCGTTTCCGCCTGGTGGAAGCCGCTGGCGATATCGTCGAAGTCAACTCGGCGCAGGTGCTGTACGCCTACAAACGTGGGGTGCACACGCCGTTCGTGGCCGACCTCAACCACCGCATCCGTTTCACCGATGGCGTGCCGTTGCTGGAGCGCAAAGTGGTACGGCTGATCAACTCCACCGACAGCCTGAGCGCGCTCGGCTTCCTGCTGTGAGGACACCATCATGAGTCGAGTCGCATTGATCACCGGCGCCTCCCGCGGATTGGGCGAGTGCATCGCCCGCCGCTTGCACGCAGCGGGTTATCGCGTCGGCCTGGCCGATGTGCGCGTCGATGGCGTGCAGCAACTGGCTGCCGAGCTGGACAGCAGCGGCGCCACGGCTGTCGCTATCGAGTTGGATGTGCGCAACAAGGCGGACTTTCAACGTGCCCGCGACCTGCTCAGCGAACGCTGGGGCGGCACCGACATTCTGGTGAACAACGCCGGCGTGTCGAAGGTGGCAGCGCTGATGGAGATCACTCCGGAAGAGTTCGACGAGTCGATGGCGATCAACCTGCGCGGCACGTTTGTCGCCTGCCAGGTGTTTGGCGCGCATTTCGCCGAGCGTGGCTTCGGGCGCATCGTCAACATCGCCTCCCTGGCCGGGCAGAACGGCGGCACCGCCACCGGCGCACATTACGCGGCGGCCAAGGGCGGCGTGGCGACCCTGACCAAAGTCTTCGCCCGCGAACTGGCGCCGCAAGGCGTGACCGTCAACAGCATCTCGCCCGGTCCGCAAGACTTGCCGGTGGTTCGTGAATCGGTAGCGCCGGAGCGCCTGGAACAGATCTTGAAAATGATCCCGACCGGCTCCCTCGGTAATCCCGAGTTCATCGCCGACAGCGTGCTGCTGCTGATCGCCGATAACGCGACCTCGGTGACGGGCGCGTGCCTGGACGTCAACGGCGGCTTGTTCATGCGCTGATCCCCGTTAACTCAGGAACACGGCCCTCTGTGGGAGCGAGCAGGCTCGCTCCCACAGAGGGTCACAGACAAAAAACAAAACGATTCAGGTGACGCAATGATGAAGGTGAAGATCGAAAGGATCGTCGACGAAGCGCTGGATATCCGTTCCTTTCGCCTCGTGCGCAGTGACGGCCAGCCGCTCGACACCTATGAGCCGGGTGCCCACGTCGACCTGACCGGTCCGACCGGGGTGACCCGCCAGTATTCGCTGTGCAGTCCGCCGCAGGACCGCCGCGCCTACCTGGTAGCGGTGAAAAAAGAAGCGCAATCGCGTGGCGGTTCCCTGGCCTTGCACGAGCAGGTGCAGGAAGGCATGGAGCTGGAGATGGGCGCGCCACGCAACCTGTTCCGCCTTGATGAAAGCGCTCTCGAGCATGTGCTGTTCGCGGCCGGAATCGGCGTCACGCCGCTGCTGAGCATGGCCTATCGACTGGCGCAAAGCGGTCAGTCCTATCGCCTGCATTACTTCGCCCGCTCGGCGCAGTACGCAGCCTTTGCCGAACTGTTGGCCAGCGAGTTTGCCAACCACGTCGAGTTCCACTACGGCATCGAGCCGGCCGACCTGGATGGCGCCCTGAGCGCCTGCCTGGACCGCGCCAGTCTCGCCGCCCACGTTTACACCTGTGGCCCGGCGCCGTTCATGAACAAAGTGGTGGAAGTGGCCGCGCGCACACGTAGCGACGACGCGATTCACCTCGAACACTTCGCCGCCGACCCGGCCGCCAACAGTGCGCCAGCCGGGACTTTCGAGGTGGAGCTGGCCAGTTCCGGGGTGGTCCTGCAAGTGCCAGCCAACAGCAGTCTGGTCGATGTGCTGCAAGCCCACGGCTGCGACATCGACACCGAGTGCCGCGAAGGCATCTGCGGCACTTGCATCGTCGACGTGCTCGACGGCGTGCCGGAGCATCGCGACAACTGCCTGTCGAACAAGGAGAAGGCCTCCAACAAGCAGATCTGCGCCTGTGTTTCCCGGGCACTTTCCGCTCGTCTGGTATTGGATATCTAATTCAGGGAAGGCTGGAAAGCCAACGCCGGAGCCTGTTGAATAGGCGCCCGGCGGCCATCGAGGGAGGCGATGGCCAGAGCAATAACCGTGTGACCGAACCGCTCGCTGAAGCGGTCGACAATAACAACAAAAGACCTGAGGCCTTGCGATCATGATTACAGCATCGACGGTGCGCAATGAGGCGTTCGAAAGTTGGTTGAGCCAGGTGAACCAGGCCTGTGGGCGTTTCGATGCCCGGGCGCTGGACAGTGATTTCTACGGCGAACTGACGGAATTTCACAGCGGTGCGATCAACCTCAGCGTGGTCGATATGGCCCACGTGCACCTGTACCGCACCAGCAAGGACGTCAGCACCAGCAGCGACGGCCACTACTATGCGGTGTTCCAGATGCGCGGCAGTTCGCAGTTGGAGCAGGGCGACAACCGCGCCTTGCTCGGCTGTGGCGACATCGCCCTGATCGACGCCAGCCGGCCCAGCGATATGATCTATCACGAGGATTCGCGCCAGCTATCGCTGATCCTGCCGCGCCAGGTGCTCGAACGTGGCTCCCACTTGAACAGCGTCAACTGCGCCACGCGCCTGTCGGCCAGCACCCCGCTGGCAGCCCTGGCCAACAAGCTGGTGCTCGATACCTGCCAACAGGAAGGCCTGGAAATGCAGGAAAGCGAGGCGGTGCTGGATGCCCTTGCCAGCCTGTTGTTACCGGGCATCAGCGCCCGCGACAGCGCTGCCGACCCGCACGAACGGCAGTTCCGCAAGATCATCGCGTTCATTGATGCCCATCTAGGTGACGAAGAGTTGTGCCCGGAACTGATTGCCCGTGAAGTGGGGGTGTCTGTGCGCGGTCTGTACCGGATGTTCTCCAAGCGCGGCCTGGTGGTGGCGCAGTACATCAAGCATCGGCGCCTGGATTTCTGCGCGGAAAACCTGCGCAGTGCCGACGGCGAGCAGAAACTCTCGGCGCTGTGTTATGCCTGGGGGTTCTCGGATTCCAGCTATTTCTCGTCGGCGTTCAAATCGCGCTTCGGCGTGTCGCCGGGGGCTTATCGCAAGCGCTATAGCCAGGGTTGAAGGTGAGGCTACTGGCCCCTTTGCGAGCAGCGGAGCGCCGCCCGGGCTGCTCCCACACTGGATCTCCTGAGAACACAAATCCTGTGTGCAACGAGAACCCCTGTGGGAGCAGCCCGGGCGGCGCTCCGCTGCTCGCGAAGGGGACCTTAAGGCCCCCAAAAAACTCAATGCCTCCCCGGCTCCTCAACCGGCAAATGCAGCACCTCGCGCACCAGCATGGCGATGCTGCTCACGCCCATCTTTTCCTTGATCTTGGTCCGGTGCACATCAACTGTCTTGACGCTGATGTCCAGCTCGCGGGCGATGACTTTGCTGGCCTTGCCATCGATCACCAGCATCAATACCTCACGCTCACGGGCGGTCAGCAGTGCCAGCTTGCCTTGCATGTGCTGACGCTGCGCCTGATCGGCCTGGGCGTGCACGGCGGTCTTCAGCGCGGTCTGGATGCGGTCGATCATCTGCTGCGGGTTGTAGGGCTTCTCGACGAAATCCAGCGCGCCGTTTTTCATCGCTGCCACCGACATCGGAATGTCGCCATGGGCCGAGACGAAGATGGTCGGCAGGCTGCTGCCACGCTGGTTGAGGATTTCCTGCAGCTGGAAGCCGCTGGTTTCCGGCATGCGCACGTCGAGCACCAGGCAGGCGGGCTGCTTGGGGTCGTATTGGTTGAGGAACTCTTCGGCGCCGGCAAAGCACTGCGCCTGGACACTGACGGACTCGAGCAACCAGGCCAGCGAAGTGCGCAGGTCTTTGTCGTCATCAACGATATAAACAATCGGTTTGCGGGTTTCCATCGGGACGGCCACGGTGTTTTCTATTTATTGTTGTCGTCTGCGGGCACGCGCAGCGAGCGTTGGCTGATCTAGTGCAGCCAGTCAGCAGAATAACCGCTGTCAGCGGCCCATGCGATAAAGAAACCACCTAGTCGACTAGCGGAAAGCCAACCCTGGCATGGGATTCGTCAGAATGGTCGCGCCGTGGCCATCGCCGTAGTCTTGTTCCATCACCTACGGGCCGCAAGACAGCGGCTCTCCTGAGAGGAGGGGCATCGACATGGCCAACTTGAGCCAGCAGCAAATCGACTTCCGCAACGCCATGGCGCAACTGCCCGCGGCGGTGAACATCATCACCACCAATGGCCCTGGCGGACGCTGTGGCATTACTGCCAGCGCGGTGTGTTCGGTCACCGACTCGCCGCCCACGGTGTTGGTCTGCGTCAACCGCAACAGCGCCACCCACGACGTGTTCCGCACCAACGGCCATCTGTGCGTCAACGTGCTGTGCGGCGAACAGGAAGAGCTGGCTCGGCACTTTGCCGGGATGACTCAGGTGCCAATGGCCGAGCGCTTTGCCTGGGACCTGTGGGACGACGGCGCCAGCGACGTGCCGGTGCTGCGTGACGCGCTGGTGCAGCTCGAAGGGCGGATCAGCGAGTGCAAGGAAGTTGGTTCGCACTCGGTGATGTTCGTCGAACTGACCAAAGTCGGCGTGCGCGAACCGCGCGACAGCCTGGTGTACTTCAACCGCCTGTTCCACCGCTTGGAGCATGCCGGGGCGCATTGCTGAGAGCGTCAAGCCCGCTCCCACAGGGAATTCTGTGCGGCACAGATCCATTGTGGGAGCGAGCCTGCTCGCGATGAGGCCGTTACATTCAATATCGCTGTCGCCTGACACTCCGCCATCGCGAGCAGGCTCGCTCCTACAGTTGAATGCCTGTGTGGCCGACATTGTGGGAGCGAGATTGCCCGATATCGATGGATCAAACCCGCAAATATTCCCGCGCCAACCGGCACGCCCGGTCAATCAGCATCGGTGCCATTTCAATCGCCGTCGGCGTGCCCTGGCGGGTGTGAATCCAGCCCAGGTAGGTGGTGCCGCGCAGCATCAGGAACAGCGCCAGGGTCTGGCGGTCGGCCGCGGTCAGTGGCTTGACCGCATGGTAACCGTCGAGGAGCGCCGCCTTGATCTGCTCATAACGCGGATCGTCGAGGCAGAAGTACAGTGCGGTTGCCAGCTCGAACATGTGCCAGCCAAAGCCGGCATCGTCGAAGTCGATCAGGCGCAGGCGCGGGCCTTCGATCAGCAGGTTTTCCGGGACCAGGTCGGCGTGGATCATGCCGAAATTGCCCAGGTGCCGACCGTACTGGCGCAAGTCCCGACGCGCCGCGCGCCGAGCCTCTTGCAGTAAATCGCGTTGCTCGGCGCTGAGTTGCCCCAGCTCCCAGAAACGCCCCCAGAACGGGTTGGCGCCGATCAAGCCTTCTTCGTCCCAGGCATGCCGAACAAACTCGTCCGGCTGCTGCCATTGCGCCGAGTGCAGGTGAATACGCGCCGCCAGTGCCCCGGCTTCGTTGAACAGGAAATTGATTTCGGTCTCGGCCTGCACGCCGTTTTCCGAGGTGCCGGCGGTGGCGCCCGGTAGCCAGGCGAGCATGTCGATGTGGCGTGATTCGCCAATGGCCTGGTGGGTGACTTCGATCAAATGGCTCTGGTTCTGGGCGCGAATGATCTGCGGCACGGTGATGCCGGCGCCCGCCAACGCGTCCATCCACAACAACTCGGAGCGCAACGCCGCGGCGCAGTGATAACCGTTGCGATGAATGCGCAGGGCGACGCGCTGACCGTCGTCGCGGCGCGCCGAGAACACCGCGTTCTCGCGGAACTTCACCAGCTCGATCTCGGCGAATTCGCCGTCCCAGTGTTGCAGGGCGTGGCGGGCCAGATCGTGCAGATGGGCGACTTGCTGGTCATGGGGCAGGGTGTGGAATGCAGTCATGGGCGGGCCTCAAATCGCGCTGAGCGCGTTATCCAGGGTGCTGACGAACAGGTCGGCGTGCTCGCGGCCGAACACCAGCGGCGGACGCAGTTTGAGAATGTTGTCGCCGGCGCCGATCTTGCTGATTAGCACGCCGTTGTCGCGCATGTCGTTGACCACCTTGCGTGCCTCCAGCCCGGCCGGTTCCTTGCTGTGGTCATCGCGCACCAACTCCATGGCAAAGAACAGCCCCTTGCCACGCACGTCGCCGATGATCGAGTGCTTCTGCGCCATGGACTGCAGGCGTTGCTGCACATAGCCGCCGACACTTTGGGCGTTGTGCAGCAGTTGTTGCTGTTCGATCACATCCAGAACCGCCATGCCGACCGCAGCCGCCACCGGTGAGCCGCCGAAGGTGTTGAAGTACATGGCGTGACGGCCAAACGACTCGACCAGCGCCTTGTGGGTGATCAGGCCGGCCAGTGGGTAACCGTTACCCATGGGTTTGCCCAGGGTGACGATGTCCGGCACCACGCCATGGGCCTGATGCCCCCACAGGTGATCGCCGGTGCGGCCGAAACCGGATTGCACTTCATCGGCGATAAACAGCCCGCCGGCTGCGCGGATCAGCGCTGCGGCCTTGTTGACGAAGCTGGCCGGGACCCTCGGCAATCCTTCGTTGGCGAACAGAGTGTCGATCAGCAGCGCGGCGGGGCGGATGCCTTGGGCCTGCAGCGAAGCAATGGCGGCGGCGATGTTCGCGGTGTACTGCTCGGCCAGTTGTTCCTCAGTGGTGCCGGCCGGCGCCCGGTACAGGCACGGGATCGGCACGGCGCGGGCGTGGGCGGCGAAGGGTTCCGGCGAGGGCAGGGCAGTAGTGACTTCGGCCAGCGAGGCCGAGTTGCCGTGGTAGTTGTAGTCGCTGACGATAATCCCCGTGCCGCCGCTGGCAAAGCGTGCCAGGCGCAGGGCCAGTTCGTTGGCTTCGCTGCCGGTGCAGGTGAACATCGCAGTGTCCAGCGGCTCGTCGAATGTGGCGGTCAGGCGCTCGGCGTAACGCACCACTTGCTCGTCGAGGTAGCGGGTGTGGATGTTCAGGGTCGTCGCCTGGCGATGCATGGCCTCGACCACGTGGGGGTTGCAGTGACCCACGCAGGGCACGTTGTTGTAGACGTCGAGGTAGCGTCGGCCGTCGACGTCGAATAGCCACACGCCCTCACCGCGCACCAGGTGCAGGGGCTTGTCGTAGAACAGCGGCGAGGCGCTGCCCAGCACGCGATGGCGGCGTTGCAGCAAAGTCGGTTCAGGCAGCATGATCGGGGGTCTCCAGGGCAGCGGTTGGCGCACGGTTGCGCAACAGGAAATTGAGGATGCACAGGCTGAACATCGCGGCGAGGGCGATCAGCATTTTGAAATCGAGTTGGAAGCAGGCGGCGATCACCACCAGGGTCAGGGCCAGGCCGAACCACGCAACCAGCTTGCCGCCGGGCAAGATGAAGGGCCGTTCAAGCTCGGGTTGATTGCGCTTGATGTGCAGGTAGGCGGCGAAAATCAGCAGGTAGCAGACGTTGAGCAGCAGCACCACGGCGAGCATCACGGTGGCCGGGTCGACCGCCGACAGCGGCAGGCCGATGGTGCCGATCAGCAACAGCGCCGGGTACGGCGTGCCGCGTTGGCCGGTCTTGCCCAGCCACTGCGGGAACAGACCGTCGCGGGCCATGGCGAACACTTGCCGGGAGGCGGCGTAGACCAGTGAAAAGAATGTGGCGATCAAACCGAACACTGCGCCGCAGCCAATCACTTTGGCCAGCCACGAGTCATCGCCGAACGCGCTGTTGCCGGACATCGCGGCGTACAGCGGATCGCCCGCCGAACCCACCAGCTCGACACCGCCGGCACCCGGGGCGCAAACCAACACCACCAGCGCAGTCACCAGCAAGGTGCCGATCGCCGCGAGAATGCCTCGTGGCATGCTGCGCCCAGGGTTGTGCGCCTCTTCGGCGGCGGAACCGGTTTGCTCGACGGTGATGAACAGCCAGATCGCAAACGGCACGCAGGCGAAGATGCCGCCGAGGCTGACCGGGGTGGCGACGTTGGCCGGCAAGCTCAGCAAGTTGCGCAGTTCGACATGGGGCGCCATGGCCACGCCGAAGGTCAGCAGGGCGACGACCGCGATCACCCCGGCAATGAAGGTCAGGCCCATGGCCTCGCCGACGCCACGCATGTGAATACCGAGGATCACCGCAAACAGGGCGATTTTCACCGGCCAGCCGCCGAGGCCGAAGATCGATTCGGTGTAGGCGCAGATGAAGGTTGCCGCAGCGCCGGTGCCGATGGTCAGCGCCAATGCGCAGGCGACGCCCACCAGGTAACCCACGAACGGTCCAAACGCACTCTGCGCATAGACGAATACCCCGCCGGCACTGGGCAAGGCCGTGGAAAGTTCGGCCACGCACAACGCCAGTCCGCCGCAGAGCAAGGCCATCAATAAGGTGGCGATCAGCATGTTCATCCAGCCGCCGGCCATCAGGCCAAAGTTCCAGCCGGAAAACTGCCCAGCCACCACCAACGCAATTCCGAGGCCGGCAATCTTTGGCCAGCCCAACGCACTTTTCTTGAGCACAAACGTCTCCCGCAACCCGAAGGTCGATTTGTTGTTTTTTGATGGGCAAAGAAGGGTTCAGCGCCCTCGGGTGGAGGGCTGTCTGGATACTACGTCGAGGGTGCGGCGCGGGTTGTTAGCGTGCGTGCCAGGTGGTTGGTTGTGGGTGCCAGGATTGGAAGGCTTATCGGCACGGTGCACCGCGGCGGTGGCTGTGAGCCTGACACACCGCCACCGTCGGTAATGCTTCAAATCCGAAAATTTCCCACCAACTGATTCATCCGCCCGGCCTGTTGTTCCAGCTCGCTACAGGCGCGCAACGTCGCTTGCAGGTTCTCCACCCCCTGCCGGTTGAGGGTGTTGATCTGGATGATGTCAACATTCAGCGCCTCGACCACCGCCGTCTGCTCCTCGGTCGCAGCAGCCACCGACTGATTGACGTTGTCGATCTCGCCGATGCGCTGGGTGACGCTGCCCAGGCGCGTGCCCGCGAGGTTGGCGATGTTCACGCTTTCTTCGCTGTGCTGCTGGCTCTCGGTCATGGTCGCGACCGATTGCTGTGCGCCGATCTGCAAGGCCTCGATCATCTGCTGAATCTCCAGCGCCGAGGTTTGGGTGCGTCCGGCCAGGCTGCGCACTTCGTCGGCGACCACCGCAAAGCCACGGCCGGCTTCCCCGGCCCGCGCGGCTTCGATCGCGGCGTTGAGCGCCAGCAGATTGGTCTGCTGGGAGATGCCCTTGATCACTTCGAGGATCTGCCCGATGTCCACGGTCTTGTCATTGAGTACCTCGATGTTGGCGCACGAAGCGCTGATCTTGCCCGATAACTCGTGCATCACCTCGATGGTGCGCTGCACCACCTGGCGTCCGTCCTCGGCTTGTTGGCGCGCGTTGGATGCCTGATGGGAGGCGTCGCAGGCATTGCGCGCAATCTCCTGGGCCGCGGCGCCCAACTGATTGATCGCGGCGGCGACGCTGCTGGTGCGGCTGGACTGATCATCGAAATTCTCCAGCGACGAGTTCGACGCTTGCAGCACCCGCTGCGCTCCGGCTTTGACGCCCTGGGCCGCCGATGACACTTCGCGCATCGACTGATGAATACGTTCGACAAAACGATTGAAGGCCGTCGCCAACTGACCAATTTCATCCCGCGATTGCACGTGCAGACGGCGGGTCAGGTCGCCTTCGCCGAGAGAGATGTCCTCCATCACCCGCGTCAGCTCTTGCAGGGGGCGAGTGATGCGCTGCGCGGTGTAGCCGATCAACAAGAGGCCGAGCAACGCCGAACCGCCGCCCAACAGCAACTCGAGTCCGGTGCTTTTCACCGCTTGATCGTCGAGGGCGGTGCGCAAGCTGATGACCGGCGCCAGCAAGACGCTCTGCGGCACACCCACCAGCACACCCCATGGCGCAGCCCCTGGAATCGGCGCCAAAGGTTCCAGCACCTTGATCTGTTGGGCATCGACCAGCACGGTCGCTTGACCCTGACGCAGGCTTTCCTGCAGTTCGCGATTGTCCATCGTCTGACCAAGACGGCTGGCGTCCTGGCTGTTGGCGGAAATCACCCCGCGTGGGCTGATGATGCTGATTTGGCCGTTGCCGTCGAACAACTGCCGGGCGCTGGCCTCGGTGTTCTGTTGCAGCGCGGCGAGGTTGATGTCGAGGCCGACCACGGCGATCACCTTGCCGTTTTCCAGCAGAGGGAAGGCAATGCTGGTCACCAGCTTGCGAGTGCCCGAGGCTTCGTCAAAATACGGCTCCAGCACACAGGCCTGACGGCTGTCGCGAGCGCAGGTGTAGAACGCGTTGTAAGGGGCGCCGCTGGGACCGGGCGCGGTGTTGGCGAGCAGGCCTTCGTCGCCGATCACCGCTTGCAGTTCCCCGGGTTTGCCTTGTACCCAGTACAGGGCAAAGCGTCCGGTTTCGTTGCTGCCCAGTTCGGCCTGACCAGCAAAGCCAGCATCGCCGCCATCGAGGGCGTCGGCCTCGAAAATGACATAAAGCCCGAGCAGGTCGGGCTTGTCGATCAAGGCTTGGTGCAACTGGCTACTCAGCTCCTGGCGCAGTTGCGCGCGGTCCAGGCGGCCCTGCTGTTGCAGTTGTCGCAGGTACAGCAGATAGCGGGACAGGCCCTGGCCGTATTCGTGGGTCTGCATGAAGGTGCGTTGCACGTGCATGGCTTGCACGTTGCCCAGCGCCTGCATGTGCTCCCGGGCGGCCTTGGCCAGCATCTCGCTGCTGGCCGTGGCCACCTGCTGGCTGCTCTGGTGAGTCTGGTACAGCGACAAGCCCATCAGCAATGCCACCACCAGCATCAGGCAGAGCCCGGCGAGGAGGGTGATCTTGCGACGGATCGTCAGAAGGTTGAGGCGCATGGCAAATCCCTTTTTGCACGGGGGCAACGGCCGCGCCGCCGCCCCGGCGGCCGTTAGAAACCAGTGACGAACAGCAGTTGGCCGTAGACGTTCTGGTTGTTGTTACCCAGTTGCGTGCCGCCGTTGTCGAAGCTCTTGTCCGGCTGGTAGAAGCCCACCAGCGGCATCACAGTCAAGTGGTCGTTGACGTGCCATTCGGCATACAGGTCGACTTCGTGGCCGTCGGTGTTGCCCAGGTTGCGGTCGATAGTGTCGTAGTTGAAGTACAGCGCACCGAGGTTGAGATTCTCCAGCGGCGAGACTTTCAGGCCAACGTTCTGGATCCGCGAATTGTTGTTGAATGGCCCGGCGTAGTTGCCTGCCACTTCGCCCTGGAACCAGGTGCCGTAGCCACGGCTCATGCCGTAGAACAGGGTGTCGTAGTTTTCCGAGAAGCGGCTGTAGCGGTAGCTGACATACGGCGTCCAGGGCGCGGCGGAGAAGGTCCAGCCGGCTTCCAGGTACCAGGCGTCTTCGTTGCTGGCGTGGGGCTTGTCCTGCTCGGCATATTCGCCGGAGAGGAACAGGTCCTTGACCCCGGCATTGCCGGTGGCGCGCAGGCTGTAGGTCTGCATGCCGTCGCGTTCCAGTTGCAGCGGCGAGGCGTACTGTTCGTCGATGTCGGTGGTCTTGATGTAGGTCAGGCCCACGGTGCCGGCTTCGGCCACGTGCTCCAGGGTGCCGGCGTACATTTCTGTCATGGCCTGGGCGCGGTTGTTGGATTTGAGCCACATCAGGTCGCTGCGCCAGCCTTCCTTGCCACCGAGGCGCAACACGGCGGTTTCGTCGAACGCCTTGCGTGCCGCCAGGTAGTACGAACCGCCACGGTTGAACTCTCCATCGGCCAAGCCCTTGCCGATGTTCAGGGCGTCGCCATTGATCAGGAAGCCGTCACCGATCGCGATGTTCTGGCGACCGAAGGACAGGTCGACACCGTCCTTGCCCAATGGCGCGAACAGCTCGTCCGAGCGCCAGCCGAGGTAAGCGTCTTCAAACTTGGTGGTACGCTCCGAGCCATCGCTGAAGCCAGCCGCATCGCCGTCACCCCAGGTGCCGGAACTCAGCAGGTTGGCGGCGCCGTAACCGGTGCCCGCACCCGCCAGGCCCTTGTCGAAACTCAAACCGTACTTGATGTAGCCCTCGCGCCACGACGAGGAACCTTCGCTGAGGCGGCCGGATGGGGCGTAGTTTTCCTGGCTGTGGAAGATCCCGAACGCTGCTTCGAGGGTGGCGTTCAAATGACCGTCGTCGTTGCCGTACAGCTCATAGGCATTGGCCTGGCCGGCACCGATCAACAGCGCGAGGGTCGAGAGACGAAACAGGGGAGACTTGAGCATGGTGAGGCATCCGTTCTTATTCTTGAGCGTGGGTTTGCGGTCTTTTTAGATACTAAGGCGCGACTTTTCCCTGCCCTTGTCCCTGTTTGCCAATTAGTTGGTTGTGCATGCCAGATTTCGATCCGCGCCTGCTTCGTGTCCCTTATGACGCCTTCGTTGTCCGGCGAGAAGCTCGAGTAGAGGAGATCTTTTTCAATATTTCAGCTGCCACCTTAGTGAATTTTCAAAGGTGAGAGGCTCGTCTGCGGGGCGGAACGTGGGGCGAGTTCCAACGTACCGTTCGTCGCAAAACTAAATATCTATAAGGTTTAGTTGAGAGCTCAGTGAGCAATCATGGAAGAAGCTTCCTACAAATTCCTACATTTGAGTGGCATAAAAAACATCGTTTTGTTTAGTTCTACTGCTGATTTTATTTTTTATTTCAAGCGTTTCGAA
This sequence comes from Pseudomonas sp. Pse1, assembly GCF_024519635.1. Taxonomy (NCBI): domain Bacteria; kingdom Pseudomonadati; phylum Pseudomonadota; class Gammaproteobacteria; order Pseudomonadales; family Pseudomonadaceae; genus Pseudomonas; species Pseudomonas sp. Pse1. Next base: position 37,683 of record NZ_JALJRO010000013.1, on the reverse strand, counting down.
ATAACTTATGAAATGCGTAAATTTTCGATACGGACAAGGCCCAAAGTACTTCCGTAATTGTTGTAGGGGTTGGCCTTTTGAGGTGGAAGACGTTTCCTACAGTTTGAAAATTAAAAATTGCAGGCAGCTTAAAGTTTCACTAAAAAAGAAAGTGTCACTTATTTCGAGTGGCTATTTCTCTAAACAGAAGGTGATTTCTAATGAATAGCGAATGTCTTGGAGAGGTTCTTTATCTGGGTGATGAGTTTGATTTTGGTTCAGGTACTCACGTCGCCGGCGGCTCCGGAAGTCAAGGTGGATGCGGTGGTAGCGGTGGGTGCGGAGGTGGAGGGGGGTTGTAAGGGCGGTAGTGGGGGCAGCGGCGGTAGTGGAGGTAACTCAATAGATAATCAAACCTCTGATAATCGTTAATATTTACTGCGTATGGCTTCTCTGGTGTCGACCAGAGAAGCTGCGCAAAGGGGTACATATGCTGACTTTGCCGAGTTATGAAATACTTAATTTTAACGCGGATAGCTTGGTGGTATCCAAGTGTGGCGTGTCTAGAGTCTCTTCACCACCTTTACTGGCGGTACTTGCCAAGTTGAAGAGCTATAAGGTGATTTCAAAAGTTGAGCTCGAAGAAATTCTCTCGGAATATGGACTGAATCCGATCGTTGCGTTCGATTTTTTGGAAAAGGTCATTCCCATAAAAGAAAGTTACGATCGGTTGTACTTTGAGGGAAGTGTAATCGCCCATGATTGGGGCGATTGCGGAGATCTGGAAAAGTTACTGAGAAGTGAAGTGCATGAAAGTTTGGATGTGTGCACTATAAATGGTTTGTCTCGGGGGAAGCTTGCAGGTAAAAGAAATTACATAGTTATTATGTGCATGAATTATAATTATGAGTGTATTAAAGATGTTTATTTTGATTTGGCAAGGATTGCGCCTGAAAGCGCGATCAGTGTTTGTTATCGTGCGGGAAATGCATATTGCATAAGTCAGCCTTATATGCCTGTGGTTGGTAATCCATGTCATTTTTGTAGTGTGGATAGAGTATTGAATTACGAGGCTTACCATCGGAGTGAAAACTCTTGGTCGAAGCTTTTAAAATTTTGCATGGACAAGCACATTGCTGTTCCGAGTGAGTCGCTTAGTGCGTTGCAGCGAGCAATGATTATCGGTGCGGTTGTCAAGAAGGTAAGGTGGGTGGCCGGCAACGCCGAGGGGTGGCGGTATCAAGATACTTATATCGATTTGAATGGGGACTTCGTCAAGGAGGTGACGACGTCTCACTGGTATATGTGTGATTGCTTGAGGGGGCAGAAATGAAGCATATACCCCATGACTATTATTTAAAGTTCATGAGCTCGATGGTGCATGAGGAGGTTCTTGATTTTCATTCGAAAGGCAATTACACCATACATGACGCATTCAAGCATGTCAGTCGATTGCATAATATAAACGACAAATCACTTTCGATACTAACCGGGAATGAGCTGAGGCTTTATCCAGATCTTGATTTGACGTTTCCCATTCGGTCTACCTTTGACTCCAATTCAGACATTGCCAGGAGCGAGTCGTGCGATACGTTTTCCAGTCGCAGTTTGAGTTTTTCTTTGCTGGAGAGTTTGGTTGCTCCGGTATTGACTAACAGAGTGGATAGTTTTAAGCGGGGATATCCAAGCGGTGGGGCGCTATATCCCGTAGAAGTATTCATTTGTTCCCTGGTTGACAACGAGGAAAGCTGGCCGTGTCCTGAAAAGGTTTTGCATTTGCTGCCAAATTCTCGTGCGTTTGAGGTCATGCAGGGGACGGAGAATGTGCAGTATATAAAAGAGGCGATCTTGTCATTTTCTGGTCAGGTCGGGCAGCCTCCTGTCGCTATCATCTATGCGGTTTACATACCTAAAACATTATTTAAATACAAGTATCGAGGTTACAGGCTGGCGTTGATGGAGGTTGGGTCTATTTACATGTTGATAGAGCTTCAGGCAAAGAAACTCGGTTTGGGTTGTAGGCTTTGGTCGGCATATACCGACACTATGTTGTGTAAAGCTATAGGTCTTAATCCAGCGCTGTTCTTCCCAGTGTGCGTACACTTTGTTGGTGAGTGCCATGATTCTCTATAATTCTAGCCGTTTTTCCACGTTACCCGGCGCAATGGTTTTCCAGTCATCCTGTTTGTTGTCTTTCCCATCTTCTGTTGAGGTCGGGGACCTTTGGTTGAATGGTGGATGCGGAATAGGAAATGGGTCTTCATCCATAAAGGCTGGACTGGGGGAGTACTTTGAACGGCGTCATTTTTACATGGAGGTTAATGCTGATGTGCGGGGAACTCTAAGTTACTCACTTACAAGTGAGGAGGTTGAGGGGTTCGTAGGTGCATTCTCTCAAACGAATGAGTCAGGGCTGAAAAAGAGCGAGATTTTTGGTCATGTTTTTAATTTAACAAGGGCCTATCGGGCTTCAAACTTCACTGAGTGCCATATTCCAACTGCTTGTGTTTCTCTGAACTACAACAATATCGAAAGCGAAAATTTTATTTATCCACTTAGAGACACGTGTGGTTGCAGTTTTCATTGGCGTTTTAGTGATGCCATTTTTGGCGCGTTGAAGGAATGTCTGGAAAGGCAGTTTTTGGCTAAGTTTTGGCTAACGAAAGAGTGCGTGCGAATTGTTCCGATTCCTGAGGCCAAAGCGAGTCTGAAAGAAAGTGGCTCTTCCGCGCTACTTGAGGCGCTTGATAAGTCAGGTGAGGTCACGATCATCGACATTTCAGATTATGGTTTCCCAGGTGTGTGCTTGTTGACCGTGTATGGCCAAAAAAACATCGGGCGTCATGTCCAGTATTGTGCGGGGATGTCGTATGCAAAGAATCAGCTAGAAGCTATGGAAAAATCACTCTATGAATTGTGGCAAACGTACAGATTTGTTGATTTATTCCATGCTACAAAAGGGCGCATGGAGGATATAGAAGATTCGTATCTGAGGTATTTTTTGAGTTGTAATAGTTATTCGGTTTACGAGGAGATCATTGATGTTAAGAAAAAAAGCGAGTGTTCGTCTGTCTCTTCAGATGGTTTTGATTGGTGCGGTCTTTTAGGGGTGTTGAAGGCGAGGAATATTGATGGTTATTTTTACGTCAACTCAACAGATATAAGTGGTGAGCTATATTTTTTCTGCAAGTTTGTTTCTCCTGATATGTTTTTGCATATGAATAATTCGGAGGGCATAAACCTGGTTAATAAATACTCGAGAAGTTTTACAGGTGAAATAATTGATTTGCGAAGAAGAGTTATGGTGCCATTTCCATGAAGAGGTGAAATGTTATGAGGTGTAAGATAATAAGGTATTTGACGTTGGCTGCATTGTTTGTTAAGGAGCAGTTGAAAGAGCCCGTTGCCATCTTTTGGATGATAATTTCTCCTGCTGCAATTTTTTACTTGCTTTCTTATTCTGGGGGAGGTTTGGTTAGCTCTGAAGGAAGCTATCTGAAAAGTACCGCTTGGTTTTATGCGCATATTTCTTCGAATGTTGCGTTTTTTGGATTTGCTTTTTACATCATAGGTAGAAGGGAGAGCGGCTTTATAAGGTCGTTTGTTTACGCGTCAGGCGCTAAGTTTGCGTTCATGCTGGCGCAGTTTTTCGCCTGCTCTTTAATATCCCTGATATATTGTACGGTTTTTTATGCGCTAACATGCTTTCAATTTGGCGGCTTCAAGTTATTTGAATTGTTGATGGTTTTGCCGAGGTTTTACACGTCTTACATTTTTTTCTGTGTGCCGGGAATTTTGTTGAGTTTGATGCCTATGAGCTTTCAGAACTCTAGCACGCTTTTCTCGATGATCTCATTCGCGATGCTTGTGTTTAGTGTCCTTGGTATGCGTAATGCTGGTCATGATTTAGGGATGATGGATTTTCTGAATCCATTATACTTTGTAAGTGGACTTATGGAGTCGGGTTTTCATTATAATTATGGGTTTGCCTTATTGGCTTTGTTATTGTTTGTCGCTGTGTTTTTGCTTGCGCTAAGGTTTTTAAGAGTGAATCCAGTGTGGAGTCGGTACTGATGAATATTTTGTGTGCGCGATCACTTTGTTTCAAGTACGAAGATAAAATGATATTTGACGACGCGGGGATTGACGTCGACGCAGGGATGATTACTGGGCTTTTAGGGCCGAATGGATCTGGAAAAACTACTTTTTTTGATATCGTTTGCGGACTGAATAAGGTCGGGGTAGATCAATTATCCAATAAGGCATCAAAGCAGGTTTATTTGTCGCAGATGCTCACCGTGCCACCGGTGTTCAGGATGTTTGATGTTTTTAGAATGATATCACTGCTTAGTTCGTCGGTTCCCATCTCGCAGACGCAGGCATTGACAAAGCTGGCTGCATGGAGTCCTGAAATCGTTGATCGCTACAAGGAGATTTGGTTAAAAAAATCTTCTATCTGTAGCTATGGAGAGAAACGGTGGTTTTTTACTTTGTCATTGTTATCAGTGGGGGCGGATTTGATAATACTGGATGAGCCAACCGCCGGAGTTGATCCGGAATTCAGATACTACATTTGGAAGTGTCTGCGTGGAGCTGCCAAGGAGGGAGCCGCAATTTTGATTTCATCTCATAATATCGATGAGGTTGCAATCAATTGTGACCGATTTTACATGATCAGTAGACGCAAGTTTTTCTCGTTTAGTTCGGGTAAAGAATTCATCAATTTCTACGATTCAACCTCGCTCGACGAAGCTTTCATTCGTGCGGCTGCCGCTACCCCTCTTGTGGATGAACCTATTCAGCAAAGGTGAAAAGGGGGGCGTGAGGAAAGGTGGGTGTTTCGATGCTGTGAAACTGATGAAGTCCGTTTTTGGCACAAGCACCAACATAACTGGCACGCAGGGCAAAACCTGTGCGCTGCCGAGCGCCGACAATCGGTCTCAACCTGCCGAAGCGCCATGGCCTCGGCAATTTTTGTGTTGGTGTTCGTCAGTCGACGAGCGCGCGGATTTTCAAGGTTGTTTTCCTATGTTCACCCCACTGCGTTTGTCCCTGATCGGTTTGCTCTCTTTCACCCTGGCCCAGGCCGTATCCGCGTCTGAGTGCGCCACCGACACCAGCCACGGTGCGAAGGTTTTTGCCGCCGAGTGCGGGGTCTGCCACGCGGTGAGCAAAGGCACCACGGGAATGATGGGGCCGAACCTGGCGGGAGTGTACGGGCGCAAGTCCGGCTCGCTGGCCGGCTTCAGTTATTCCCAGGCCATGCGCGACAAAGACGTGACCTGGCAAGCCGAGACCATCACCCAACTGATTACCCAGCCCCAGGCCTTCGTGCCGGGCACCTACATGCCCTACATGGGCCTGGCTTCGGCCGATGATCGTCAGGCGGTGGCGTGCTTCCTCAAGGAACAGCACTAAACAGCCGGATTTCCCCCCTTCGAAATACAGGTGATTTATGAGCAACGTTGAAATCCTGCCCCAGGTAGCTGCCTTCCTCGCCCGCCAGCATGGCTGCTTCATCGATGGCCAATGGGTGTTGGCCGAGGGCGAACGCATTGCCGTGGTCAACCCGGCGACCGGTCAAACCCTGTGCGAAACCCTCGACGCGCCGCTGGAACTGGTGGAGCGTGCGGTGCAGTCTTCGCACAAGGCTTTCAAGTCAGCGGTGTGGTCGGGCCTGCGTCCGGCGGACCGTGAACGCATCCTGCTGAACTTCACTCGCCTGGTCGAAGCACACGCCGAGGAACTGGCGCAGCTGGAAACCCTGAGCCAGGGCAAGTCGATCAATATGGCCCGGGCGCTGGACCTCAACGCCACCGTGGAATTCATGCGCTACATGTCCGGCTGGGCGACCAAGATCGAGGGGCAGACCTTCGATGTGTCGATCCCGCTGCCGCCTGGCGCCAAATTCACTGCGTTCACCAAGCGTGAGCCGGTGGGTGTGGTGGTCGGTATCGTGCCGTGGAACTTCCCGCTGCTGATCGCCGCCTGGAAACTGATGCCGGCGCTGGCCACCGGTTGCACAGTGATCATCAAGCCGGCGATGGAAACCCCGCTGACCGCCATGCGTCTGGCCGAGCTGGCGCTGGAAGCGGGTATTCCGGCCGGCGTGTTCAACGTGGTCACCGGTGGCGGCGCCTCAGTCGGTGGCGTGCTGACCGCACACCCATTGGTCAGCAAGGTATCGTTCACCGGCTCGACGGCCGTGGGCAAAAGCGTCGGTGTCGCCTGCATGGCCAACATGACGCGCTTCTCCCTGGAGCTGGGCGGCAAGAACCCAATGATCGTGCTGGCCGACGCCAATATCGAAAAGGCCGTGCAGGGCGCGATCCTCGGCGGCCTGCTCAACAACGGTCAGGTCTGTGCAGCGGCCTCGCGCTTCTACGTGCACCGCTCGATTCACGATCAGTTCGTCGACGCCCTGGCGGCGGCGGTTGCAGCCATGCCGATTGGCGCCGGGATGAATGGCGACGCGGCGATCAACCCGCTGGTGTCGCGCAAGCAGCAGCAAAGCGTACTCAAGCACATCGAACTGGCACGCAGCGAAGGTGCGCGGGTGGTGACTGGTGGTGAGTTGCTTGAAGGGGATGGCTTCTTCGTGCAGCCGACCATCCTCGCCGACATCGACCACAGCATGGCCGTGGCCCGAGAAGAAGTGTTCGGCCCGGTGCTCGGTGTGATGCCGTTCGACGACGAAGACGCGGTGATCGCGCTGGCCAACGACAATCGTTACGGCCTGGCCGCCAGCCTGTGGACCAACGACCTGGGCAAGGCGATGAACCTGGTGCCGCGTATCGAGGCCGGCACCGTGTGGGTCAATGCCCATGTGCTGCTCGACCCGGCCATGCCGTTCGGTGGCGTCAAGCAATCGGGCATGGGTCGCGAGTTCGGCCGTGCAGTGATCGAGGCCTACACCGAGCTCAAGTCGGTGTGCATCGCCCATTAATGATGGCGCCTGCCGGGTAGATTACCCGGCAGGTTTCGCCAGTTGAATCCCCGCCGCCCCCAGGCGCTTGAGAATTTCAAACAGCAACTGGCTCTTGATCGAGCCCACCGTGCGCGGGCTGGCGACATAGCCGGTGACGGTCAGGGTGATGCCTTCCGGCTTGAGCTGGCTGAAACGCACGTAGGGCGCCGGTTTCTCCAGAATGCTTTCGTGCTCGGTGTAGGCGTCATACAGCAGGTTTTGCACTTGCTCCGGGTCGATGTCCAACGGCAACAACAGTTCCAGACTGACCACCCCCTGGGCACTGCCGCCCAGGGTGACGTTGCGCAGGTTCTGCGAGATCAGCTGTGAATTGGGCACGATGACGATGGAGCGATCGGAGAGCTGGATTTCCGTAGCTCGGACGTTGATCCGACGGATGTCGCCCTCGACCCCGCTGATGCTGATCAAATCTCCCACCTTCACCGGGCGCTCGGTCAACAGGATCAGGCCGGAGATGAAGTTCTTGACGATCTCCTGCAGGCCGAAGCCGATACCTACCGACAGGGCGCTGACGATCCACGCCAGATTGGTCCACTGAATGCCCAGCGACGACAGCGTCAGCAGCACCACCAGGGCATAGCCGAGGTTGGCGAACAGAGTACTGAGGGAGGCGCACATGCCGGGGTCCATCTCGGTTTTTGGAAGGAACTCGTTGTCCAGCCAGCGGCGTAAGGTGCGGATCAGGTAAATGCCGATCACCAGGGTGAGGAACGCTCGCAGCAAGCTGTCCGGGACAATGTTCAGCTTGCGCAAACCCTCGCCACCGAGGATCGACAGGGTGTTGCTCACCAGTTGCCCGAGGGTGGTACCGACGCCACCGACGAACAGTGCTATCACCGCAATCAGCAGCAGGACTGCACGACCGCCGCCGGACAACACCGTGCAGATTTGCTCCAGGCGCGGATTGCCGATGCCGAGTACTTGCTTGAGGGTCTTTCCCGCCGAGTTTTTCGGGGAGAACACATATTCGCAAGTGTCGACGTGCAGTTGCGTCAGCAGATAAAAACCGGCGGAGATGATGAACACCCAGACCAGCTCGTAAGTGATAAACCGGGCCATCGTCACGTAGCCGATCAACAAGGCCAGCAGTGACACGACCACGGCGATGCCGGTGAAGGTGTAGATCAGCCCGGCGAAGGTGGTCACGCTCTCTGCCGCCACCCCAGCCAGCGCCTGCGCCCGGCGTACTTTGCTGACCTTCAGCAGCAGTGAGCCGATCACCAGCGCCACCACCAGAGAAACGATGCCTCGACCGAACGTCACCACGTCGCCACTCATGCCGGTCACATTGCTCATTTGCACCAGAGTGACCAGCACCAACAGCACGCCGGCAAGCACTCGGGCGTAGGGGGCCATGGCCATTGCGACTTCATCGGAGATGTCGGGCAAGCGCCATGACGGGTGTTTGATTGACAGCAGTGCCCGGCTCAATCCGGTGATCAGCACACAGGTGTAGGCGAGTTTTTCCAGGTACTGAGTCAGCTCCGCTATTTGCGGCGGGTAGGGCACCTGGCGCGTGGCGGCGTAGTGCAACAGTTGCAGGGCGGCACTGGCGGTGAGGAGAGTCGCCAGTACCGAGGCCAGGGCCAGGGAGCTACGGCGCAAGCGGCCTTCGGGCATCCGGTAAATGCACAGCCATGCCAATCCGCGCCCGGCCAGTCTGCGCCCCAGGGTCCAGACGGCCAGTGCCAGCGCCAGTAAAGTCAGGGTCAGCAGGCGCTGGCCGGGTTGCCAGACGGCCGCGTGAGTGATTCCAAGTTGCTGCATGAGGGTGACGAAGCGTTCGTAGTCACTGGCTGGAAAGTCGAATAACGGCGCCCAGAACCCCGGATTGAGAATGCTGCTGGTCTGCTGCGTGACCTCGACTTCCAGCAGGCTGCGGCGGATGCCGGCGATTTGCGGAATCAACTCGGCGGCACTTTTTCTCAGCACGTCGAGGGTTTTCAGATTGTTGTCGATCTTGTCCTTCTGCTCGCCCAGGGAATCACGTTGTGTGCTGATGGCGGAGGTCAGGGTCGGGTTTTCGTCCAGGGGCACCGGTCCCAGCACGTTGAGTTGAGCTTGCAATTGGGCCTGCGCCGGCAGCAGCGTAGTGGTCAGGCGGTCGATGTCCTGGATCAGGGTTTGAGCCTGGTCTTGCGCGCTTTCCAGCTGGGTGTAGTTGTTGGCCTGGGACACCTGCTGCTTGAGGCTGTTGAGCTGGCTCTGCAGGGTTTGCAGGTCGGCCTCGGGCAGGCTGGCGGTGGAAATGACCGAGGTCAGGGTATCGGACATCGGCGCCGCCGACAGCCCGGTGACATTCCCCGCCATGAGCGTGAAGGTGATGTAAATCAGCAACTTCATGGCATTGCGCATGGGCGTGCTCGACTGATTGTGGCGGCATCTGGCTAATCAGGTTAGGCCATGGCGCACGTCATCGAGGGATTTTTGCCGGGTAGAGCTGGTCTGAAGTTCACAAGGCCGATTTGCGGTGTGAGCTAGCAGTAGATTCACCGCATCGCCGCGATGGGGGCCGCCCGCAACACTGCATCAACTTCTATCGCGGGCAAGCCCGCTCCCACAGAGGCAGAACCCGCGATGTACGCGCAAACTGTGGGGGCGGGCTCCTGCAATTCAGATACCTGCCGGTACTGCTTGAGGGGCGACGGCCGGCTGCGCAACCGCTGCCGCTGTGGCCCGCGCGCTGTGCTTGCGCTCTGCTTCCTGGTAAAGACGGTTGAGTTCATCCCGGCCCTTGTTGATCAGCGCCCGGTGCAACGGCTCTACGCTGCGGACCACATACTGGTGCATGGCAACCAGACTGAGGAACAACACGATGATCGCAGTCAGGTAAGCGCTGCCTTGGGCGCCGCTCTGCCAGAACTGTGAGAACGCGTAAATGGTCAGGAGGTAGGCGATGCAACCACCGTAAGTGAACACCGCTTCAATCCTGTTGCTGCCCGGGACGATCGCTTTGACATACAGGCCTTCACCGCCTTTCATGCGAAATTTCCCCCACCAGGACAGCGGGGACACCAGTGCGAACAGGGGAAAACATACCCAGCCCAACAACACCATGGCGGTGGCCATGACGATCGAAACCAGGATGTTGGTGCTCGCTGGTGGAACCGAGAAAACCTGGTTGGTCGAGAAGTTGATGTCGAGCAGACTGCGGCCCTTGTAGCTCATCGTCCCGAGGATGTGACCGGGGCGCGCTTGCAGGCTGCCGCTGCCGGAGTAATTGACGTCGACCTCATTGTTCAAGTCATGCAGCCAGGTGTTGTGAGTGACCACCAGTTCGTGTGAGGTCTGGGTATCCAGATGGCCGAACGCATTTTGCGTCACGCGGGTGTCGGAGAACACGGTGCTGGATGTTCGTGTGTCCAGAACACGACCCACCAGCAGATACATATCGGACGGGTCGTCGCGACCGAACAGTTCGGTCTTGAGGCTGCCGTTACGCTTGAAGATTGCGTAGGAAACACCACCGGCAATCGCTGCGACGATGACGATCTGAAAGAAAGAAGGAAGGATGAAGTAGGAAATGGAATCCAGCAGGCCGAAGTCCGATTGGTACTTGATGCCAATCATCATCAACGCAGCAACACCGGCGAATCCGAGTGGGGAACGGCGCTTGTAGGCCTGGAAGGCCCCTGCGGCGCACAGCAGAAATATCAGAAAACTCACTTGTCAGCCTCGCAATCATGGGAAATTACAACAAGGTCAGCCTTGACCTCGCGCATAAGATAACCATCCATTGCACATCCGGCTATATCAAAGTGCCACTATTCAAAATCTATTTAAATCAAAGACTAACGAATGCGAAGGATTATTTTCCTGGCGCGCGGTGCGGCAACGCACGATCCACTTGAACCTTCCGCTGCCGCTGCCGCTGCACCTCTACCGGGATATACCTATCGGAGAGGGTCATGAGCAGTGCAGAAAGAGAAAGCGCGCTGGAGGCCTGTCGTCAGTTGTTTGTGTCACCACAGGTACAGTTCGATGCCGCAGCGCAAAACGAGGAATGACTGCGCATGGCAGACAAATGCCAGCGCAGCGGGTTGATCAGCGTGGGCGAAAGGAACGAGCTGATTGTCGAAGCAACCCGGCATTACGCGAACGCGGTGGAAGCCATGGCCATGGATGGTGAGTCGTATGCGGATTCGGCGCGCTACGTCGTGTCGGCGCGAGTGCTTGAGAGCGGGCTGTTCTGCAGGTAGCAGTTCACGGGTTTTGCTCCCGATTCCCGAGGCTGATCTGTCTGGGTGTCATGGCGTGGCTTGAGCCGGTATTTCGCGTGCCATTACCATGATTGCGGCGTAACCAGTATGGACGATAGGATCCGCACCGACGAAACCGTCATTTTCCAGGGAAGAAGGAGTATTCATGGGCTTTTCAACGGAAGAAAAACAGCAGTTGTTGAGCGTCAAGGGCGTTGGCCCGACTGTGGTCAGCAGACTGGAACAGATGGGCTTCGCCACCCTCGCGCAACTCGCCGAGGCCAACGCGCTGGACATCGTGACCCAGGCCTCGGCGATCGTCGGCTCGACCTGCTGGAAGAACAGCCCCCAGGCCAGGGCCGCAATTCAGGCAGCGATTGCCAAGGCCCGTGAAGTCGTGAGCAACCCGGCTCTATAGCCCGCTGAACATGCCGATGATCACGGCATTCACCAGGTCAATGAAGAAACCGCACACCAGCGGCACGATCAGGAAGGCCTGGTGTGCCGCGCCGTATTTCTGCGTGACGGTGGTCATGTTGACGATGGCTGTGGCGGTAGAGCCCAGGGTAATCCCGCCAAAGCCTGAGGCGATCACGCTGGCTTCATAATCTCGGCCCATGCAGCGGAACACTACGAAGTAGGTGTAGAGCACCGTCAGCAACACTTGCAGGGTCAGGGTGCTGAGGATGAACAGCAGTGCGCCGCTGAGTTGCCACAGTTGCAGCCCCATCAGCGCCATGGTCAGGAACATCCCCAGGCAGATATCGGAGATCAGCGCCAGGCCGAGGCTGGCGCCGCTCCAGGTTTTCAGGCGCTGCTCACCGACCACGGCAAGCACGATGTGGTGAATGACAATGCCGGCGAACAGGCAACTGACGAACTTCGGCAGGGTGATCCCGGCATCCACCAGCAGCAGGTTGAGCCCGTAACCGAGCATCAGTGTCAGGTTGAGCCACATCCACGCCCAGAGCACGTCGTAATAGTCCAGCGCCTTGCCCGGTTGCTGTTCCATCTTGCCGACTTCCAGCGCCGTATCCATGGACCCCGTCAGTTGATGACGGCGGATCAGTTGGTTGGCGATCGGGCCGCCGATCACGCACGCGGCAATCAGGCCGACTGTATTACTGGCAATCCCCAATTCATGGGCATTGCTGATCCCAAGTTTTTCCACGAACAGCGGTGCCCAGGCCAGCGCCGTCCCGACCCCACCGGTCAGGGAGATCGAGCCGACCATCAGGCCAGCCTTCGGGTCCAGTCCGAATGCCTCGGCCATGCCCATGCCCAGGGAGTTTTGCAGGACGATGAAGACGCTGGCGAGCAATAGCAGGATCAGCAGCGGACGACCGCCCTTGATCAGTTGGCGTACATCCGATTTCAGGCCGATACCGGCAAAGAAGTACAGCAACAGGATGTCGCGAACCTGCAGGTCGAACTCGACCTGGATATTCAGCCCGAAATACAGGATGGACGTCACCGCGGCACAGACAAAACCACCGACTACCGATTCGGGAATGCAGTACTGGCGTAGAACGGTGATGCGCTGGACCAGGGTCTTGCCGAGGAACAGCAGGAGAATGGCGAGGGTAAAGCTGACGAGACCGTGAACCTGGAAAAGCTGGGAGGTCATCAGGGCCTTCCTTGAATATCAAACAGGCATTATCAGGATTGGGCCATCCAGAGTTCAGACATAAGTCAATGAATGGTGAGTCGAGCATAGCAGCCGGATCGACGGGTTCCAGCTGCCGGCACTCGCTGACGAGCCCTTGTGCTCAGTCCCGGCAACGGTGCGCGATAGTGCGCAGCATGCGCCGGCGAATCATCCCGCTGACAGGGCGGATCAGGTACCAGTAAGGCCTGAAGCTGCGCAGCGCAGTGGCGTCGAGACAGTATACGCGGGTCTGCGTGGTGACTCGGGTCAGGCCTGAATCCAGCGGCTCGCAGGCAAAACCTACCACCAGCTTGACACTGCCAGGCTCCGCAAAGGCGGCGAACGCCCGAGCGTCGGCGATCACCGATTGGCCAAAATCAGCCTGCCACAGCTTGCCTGCCAAACCGTATGCCACGCCCCGGTCAGCGACCTGTTCGAGCAGGGTGAAGTTGTCCATGCCAAATGCCGCAGCGGGCGGTCTATCGGCCTTGCCCATCAAGCGCATGGGCAATTCGCGCAGCGTGATTGCGGCCCTGAAAAATCGCTCGTCTTCGGGGCGGTAAGCCAGTACCTGGGCCATCACCCTGGCCGGTTCGGCTTTTATATCCAGTGAATGGGTTTCACTGAACTGGTAGTCCGGCAGGTGAATATCGTTGAGTCGCATCCTTGCTGTTCCTCATGGCTGAGGGTGCAACCATACACCAGGCGGGGGAGATCCTCACAGACGGACCTTACGGCTCATGATTCGCTGATCTACATCACCCGTGAGCGTCCGCTGGTCTTCTACACTCTTTCCTGGGAAGTGACCTGTGCGCCAGAGCCGGCGCGGTCCGGGCGCTCGCACGATCGCACAACGAAATGTGTTTTTGACACTAGACTCAGATGACATTTTTCCGCCCTGGAAATGACTCTTTAATGGTGAGGCCCTGGATATGGCAAAAGACAGTAAAAAAGCTTCAAAAGCGAAATCTGTTGAACCCGAGAAGCTGAAGAACAAGCAGTACCTCGAAGAGCTGCACCACCTGCATGTCGAACTGGTGAAGTTGCAGGAATGGGTCAAAGCCAAGGGCGTCAAAGTCTGTGTGGTCTTCGAGGGGCGCGATGGCGCCGGCAAAGGCGGAACCATCAAGGCGCTGACCGAACGAGTCAGCCCGCGAGTGTTTCGCGTGGTCGCCCTGCCAGCCCCGACCGAGCGCGAAAAGAGTCAGATGTACATGCAACGTTACCTGGCGCACATGCCGGCGTCGGGCGAGGTGGTGATCTTCGATCGCAGTTGGTACAACCGGGCGGGCGTCGAGCGGGTGATGGGCTTCTGCAAGAAAGAGCAGGTGGAACGTTTTCTCGAACTGGCACCGATGTTTGAGCGCACCATCGTCGAATCAGGGGTGATCCTGCTCAAGTACTGGCTGGAAGTTAGCGAAGAGGAACAGACCCGACGCCTCGCTTCGCGTATTACTGACGGTCGCAAGATCTGGAAGCTCACCGACATGGACCTCAAGTCCTACAGCCGTTGGTATGACTACTCGCGCGCCCGTGACGATATGTTTATGGCGACCGACACCGAGCATGCCCCGTGGCGGGTAGCCGACTCCAACGACAAGCGCAGGGCGCGCCTGAACATCATCACCGACCTGCTCAGTCGCATCCCGTATAAGGAAGTGCCGCGTGAGAAGGTGGCCTTGCCAAAGCGGCAGAAGCCCGCGGGCTATCGCCAGCCGGATTATCCGATCAATCGCGTTGCCGAGAAGTTCTGAGGCTCGGGCGCCACACATTGAGGCCGGATGACGGTTATCGTCATCCGGCCTTTTGCATTTGGCAGGCTCACCCCACCTGTAAATCGCGAGTGCCGCGATAAACCGCTCCATGCATCTGGCATCAACCTTGCTCCATCCCTGTAGCGACTCATGTTGACCCTGCAACTGAAGGGCAGACGGCTGATCCAGGAGGTGTTAAATGATGCAGTGGAGCACCCGCAGATTCTTGGCGACCTTTGTTATTACGTGCCTTCTGGTCAACTGGATGATTGTTGAGGTGGCCCCTTGGCTGGTCAGATTTCTCGACTTGCCGCTGTGCCTTTAATGGGGGGATTCCCCAAAGGTGGTGCCGTTCGCTAGGCCTTGTTCAGATGCAGATGGGTGTCGAGGATACTCTGCAGCCGTTCGGTGTTGAGCCTCTGGCACTCGTCCTCGGCGTCCTGGCGGCTCGGGTAGGTGGGCGCCAGGCGTTGCTTGTCCTGATTGTCGTAAAGATTGAATTGGATCGGCGCGGTTTTGCAGTAGAAGCGACCGCCTTCACGCACCGTCTCTGTCTCGACTGGAATTGCCGGAACCACAACAAAACGTGGATTCATGTTCGCCCCCGGTGACATTAAGACAGTAAGCCTAAGGAATAGTGGCTACTTGCCTTCAGATCAAGGGCTGCGCATGGAAATCCGATGAGGTGTCGTTTTATCAACCGTGCCCCCCAGGTCTTTTTTTTCTGGCGGCGTGGTGGTCTCGGGGGAGGAAAGTGGGGGCGCAGGCACGTCTTCATCGTTACGCAAATGGCGATGCCAGCCATACAAGGCCATGCCCAGCGTAACAATGACAATGACTGCAAAAGCGATAGCAGCGTAGGTAATCACGTGTGTTGCGAATCCTTGCAGAGCGATTGTTACAGCTTAGATTCGATACGCGTAGAGGTATGTAGGATCAGTCTGCAATTGCACCGCTCTGATAAGCGGTTATGCCGGTAATCCTGTCGAGCGATGGGTCTGGGGAAGAAGGAGCCAAATCCCTTTGGCCTGCTGGATTTTGTACGAATGCTATGACGAATCTGTGACAGGTCTATACGGCGGCGGGCGAACCGCCGGGATATGAACTACACCTTTCTGGACCTCGGCGACGGGTTTCAAATAGGGAGTTATCCAATGCTTGCCCACTGGTTTCTCGCGGCAATACACCTGCTGGCCTATGGATTGGCGTTATGGGCGGTGTTGTCCCGTGCTACGGCCCTGCGCCAGGTCACCGCGAATGGCGAGGGTGCCAGGCGTGTATTGCTGGCGGACAACCTTTGGGGGATATCAGCGATTATTCTGCTGGTGAGCGGTGGCTTCAGGGCGTTTGGCGGGTACGAGAAGGGCACGGACTATTACCTGCATCAGCCACTTTTCCACCTGAAAATGACCTTGTTCGTGGTCATCCTGGTACTGGAGATCGCGCCAATGGTCACGCTGGTCAAATGGCGGATTGCCTTGGCGCGCAAGACTGCACTGAATGTCAGGCGCACGGGTTTATACGCGCGTGTCTGTCATATTGAAGCGCTGTTTTTGGTCTTGATGGTCGTGGCCGCATCCGGCATGGCACGTGGCGTGACATTCGGTTGAAGGGCAGTAGGAGCAGCCGATTTCGACCCTGAAAATGAGAATCGCCTGACATCGTCGAGCGGGACATTCCGTTAGTATCGACATCTTGTTGCGGCGGCCCGCTGGGGACTCAAGAGCGCGGGGCAAGACTTCCAGAATCTTTAGCCAGCCTTGGCCATGCAGCAGCAGGCTGGCTACTGATCACTGTTCGAGGCTCAGCTTTGCGGCTTGTCCGGGGCAGTCAAGCCTGCCTGGATGCGCTGGTAGATTTCTTCTCGATGCACCGCAACGTCTTTCGGGGCATTGATGCCAATTCTGACCTGCTGGCCGCTAACGCCCAGTATGGTGATCGTAATGTCGTCACCGATGTTTATGCTTTCACCGACTTTGCGGGTGAGTATCAGCATGATCTTCTCCTTGATAGCTTTGTAAGGCACCTGACTCGTGTGCAGATGTCGGTCATACGTATAGATTAGTGCGAAGTGTCACGGTTTGGGTGCATCTTTGTGACGCGCAGACGCCGCATTAATTCCCGGGGTGCGACTATACAGAGGCTTCAAGCATCATTCTCGCTGTTTTATGCCCTGTTTGCCTGGGTTGAGAATCATTTTTGAGTGATAAGATCTCTTCCTTTGGTATTGCGAGGAAAAACTGTGCGCAGAATGATGTGGGTGATCGCGGTATTGGTCCTGGCCGGCTGCGGTGAGCGAGACCAGCAAGCGTCGAAAAAGCCTCAGGCTCCGGTGGTTTCTACTCAGAATGAAGCTGCTGCACCGCAATGGGATGTGTTGGTACAAGGTTCGACTCCGCAAGCTGTCAGCGATCTCGCCGGGTGGTTGATCGAGCATAGCTTTGTTTCGTACGTAGTCACGCGCGAGGGCAAACAACAGGTTCTGGTCGGCCCGTTCAACTCCCGGGCCGAGGCCGAGGCCAAACAGGCAGCTGTGTCCGCTGCGCTGGTCAAGGCGAAGAAACAGAACATCGAAACCCTGGTTATCGAGCACAGCAACGCAGAGTAATTTTTCGTGAGCGTTGCGGCGGCCTGGCATGGGTAGAGAGGGTGGACTGCAAACGTAAAAGGCCCGGTGCCATGCACCGGGCCTTTTTTCATCACTTAGCCGCACATCTTCATGTCGACGGGTCCGACAAACTCATTGGCGCGTCCCATGACGCACGCGACCTTCTGGTTGCGTTGCTGCTCCCAGGCTTGTACCGGGTAGGTTTTGTTCCAGGCTTCGTACAGTTGCCGGTCCTGCTTCGAAAGGCGCAAGCCGTATTGCTTGCTCATATAGAAGTATGTGCGGGCGATCATCCCCCGAATGGAGGGGCGGGGCATGACCTTCTTGGCCTTGAAATCTACCTGGGTCAGGCATGAACCATACTGGCCGCTTTGCTCTGGCAGCCAGCCAAAGCTGAAGTTGCTGCGATCTCCGTTGACCTCGCCAATACTCGGCACCAGGTTGTGCAGGTCCGCTTCCGCACGCTGGTAGGTAGGGTCGTTGCGGGTGCAGTTTTTTCGACCACCGTCCTGCCAGCATTGACGCTGGTGCCCGATTTGCCAGGCCGGAACGATGTGCTCCCACTCGATCCGTGCTGCCCGGTTGGCGTTTTTGCGCGGCACGTAACCACACGCCTTGAGGTCAACCCGATTTCCGGTGTACTTGCAGCCGCAATAAAACTCGGTGGACTGCGGTGCGTAGAGTTTCCAGGCAACTTTCTTGGCTTCGGTAAAGGTGCGGGGGGCCTGCGCATTGGCGCTGACCGCCACCAGGAGCATCAGCAAAGCAAAAAAACGAACAATCATTGACTCAGTCTTCCTTCGGCACGACCCAGAAAATCTGTACGCCACCGTCGTCGCGGTAG
Source organism: Pseudomonas sp. Pse1 (assembly GCF_024519635.1). Classification (NCBI taxonomy): domain Bacteria; kingdom Pseudomonadati; phylum Pseudomonadota; class Gammaproteobacteria; order Pseudomonadales; family Pseudomonadaceae; genus Pseudomonas; species Pseudomonas sp. Pse1. The sequence goes on along the minus strand of NZ_JALJRO010000013.1, from coordinate 19,663 downwards.
GCGAGGGTAACGTTGTCGTTTTCAGCTATTTCTTCCAGCAGGCGTTCCCAATCCTCCACGGGTTCGTCCGGGAGTCGGAAGATCAAGGCCGCCTTGGCTTTTTGCGCGTTCGGCGAATTGATGATTTTCTGAACGCGTAAGCCGAGCCTTTCATAGGCGCCTGGAGGGGTGCTGTTTGCTGCAGAAGTCGTGGCCACGGAGGAGTCCTTATTAAGCTGTACGTGCATACAGTATTTAACTGTAAGCATTTTCGCAACTGCTTAAAATTCAAGAGAATCCTGTGACCTTGATTTTTGGCTTTTAGTGCATGGGGGAGGAAGTTTTTTTGCGGGGCAGGAGGTTTGCTGCGATGGCACCAGCCGCCGGAAACGGCGGATGGTACGGGTAAGCGTCCGACCCGGGCGGGTCGGACGGCATCCATCAGTATTCCCAGAACATCCGCTGCAGTTCCTTGCTATCCGAGGTCTTGGTCAGGGCGACCATGGCCAGGATGCGAGCTTTTTGCGGGTTCAAGTCGTGGGCAACCACCCAGTCGTATTTGTCGTCAGGCTGTTCTGCGTTGCGCAGTACGAAACCACCGGCGTTGACGTGGGAAGAACGAATGATCTGCACGCCGTCTTTACGCAGGGCTTGCAAGGCAGGCACGACGCGCGAAGACACCGAACCATTGCCGGTGCCGGCGTGGATGATCGCTTTGGCGCCGGATTGTGCCAGGGCCTTGTAGGCGGTATCGCTGACGTTACCGTAGGAGTAGGCGATTTCGACGTCTGGCAGGCTCTTGATGGTCTTGATGTCGAACTCGGAATCCATGGTGTGACGCTTGGCAGGCAAGCGGAACCAGTAGGATTTGCCTTCAACGACCATGCCCATCGGGCCCCATGGGCTCTTGAATGCTTCGGTCTTGATGTTGACCATCTTGCTGACATCGCGACCCGACTGGATCTCGTCGTTCATGGTCACCAGTACGCCTTTGCCGCGTGCGTCCTTGCTGCCGGCTACCGCCACGGCGTTGTACAGGTTGAGCATGCCGTCAGCCGACATGGCAGTGCCCGGACGCATCGAGCCGACGACCACGATTGGCTTGTCGGTCTTTTCCACCAGATTGAGGAAGTAAGCGGTTTCTTCCAGGGTATCGGTACCGTGGGTGATGACGATGCCATCGACATCCTTGCTGTCGGCTAGCTCGGCCACGCGGCGGCCCAGTTGCAGCAGGTTTTCGTTGGTGATGCTCTCTGAGGCGATTTGCATGACCTGCTCGCCGCGGACGTTGGCCACCTGGCTCAACTCCGGTACGCCGGCGATCAGTTGTTCGATACCGACCTTAGCGGCTTGATAGGTTGCGCTGTTGGCGGCGCTGGCGCCCGCGCCAGCAATGGTACCGCCGGTGGCCAGGATGACCACATTCGCCAGCTTTTGCTCGGCGGCGACTTCTTTTGCCTGCAGTGCAGTCGGGAGCAACAGCAGAAGGGCCAAGGCGCCCGGAACAAGGGTATTGAACGCAGATTTCATTATTTTCTCTCTAGTGGTGATGACGGTGCTGATGCAGGTTCATCTAGATCCCCCTGGCGATCTGAATGCCGGGGGTAGCGGGTTAGAGCAGGATCTGTACCAGAGGTAACTAAATATTTTTGTTATTATAAGTTATTGAAAAATAACGATAAAAATTATGATGGTGACGTCGCTGTAACCAAGTGCGTCCGGAAATCCGATCATCTCGCCTGAATACGTTCGGTTGTCCGAAATTTCCTACATTGATTTGAGGCTCTTCCTACGCGACGGCTGGGTTCTCTTTCGCTCAAGAAGCGCTCCCCGCAGCCGATATTTTTTCAAGGATCATATTTTCAAGGACTTCACAGATGAGTTTGACGGTTGGCTTCAACTCCGGCGGAGCGATCAGTTTTAACGATAGACCTTTGTCCGTTGCGCAGGCGTCAGGAACTGCGGCGGACGCGGTTTCGGCGGATGATGAAGAGGGCGCTGGCACAACCGTTTCCGGCGCTCAACTGCAGCCCAAGGCAAGTGCAGCCAGCGAATCGTCCAGCGGTGACATCACCGTCGAGACCCTGGTCAAGCGCATGAAAGAGTTGCAGAAGTTGCTGGAAAAACAACAGCAGCAACTGGCTGCTGCCCAGGCTGCTACCTATCCGAACCCTGAAACCAAAGCCAGTGTGGTAGCGGCTCTCCAGGCGCAAATTGCCACCACCAACTCGGCGCTACTGCAAGTGGCGGCGGCGTTGATGAAAGCGGTGGGCAATGCTTCGTCGGGTGCAGTGGTCAACACCACGGCTTGATTGGTAGAGGACCGAGCGCCGATCGGCCAGGAATGCGAAACGGGACACACACCAGGCGTTGACAAATCGGCGGGCAGTTTCCATAGTTCGGGTTACGCAAACGTTTGCGCGCTCATTCTGATGACTTGATTTCGACGGTGAGGCACCTTCGGTTACGTCTGTCATTGTTCAAGCCTGCGCCAGGCGTTGCTCACAATAATCATAAGAACGGAGTGAACCCATGAAGCTGCCATTTGCTGGACGTCTTCTTGCTGTCGCCATCCTGGCTGCCGCCGCAACCTCCTTGCCCCTTTCTTCGGCATTCGCCGACACCCCGGAAAAACCCAAGGTCGCCCTGGTCATGAAATCCCTGGCCAACGAGTTCTTCCTGACCATGGAAGATGGCGCCAAGGCTTACCAGAAAGAACATCCGGCTGACTTCGAGCTGATATCCAACGGCATCAAGGACGAAACCGATACCGCCAACCAAATTCGCATCGTCGAACAGATGATCGTCTCCAAGGTCAACGCGCTGGTGATTGCCCCCGCCGACTCGAAAGCCATGGTGCCGGTGATCAAGAAGGCCGTAGATGCCGGCATCACCGTGATCAACATCGATAACCAACTCGACCCGGATGTGCTCAAGAGCAAGAACATCAGCGTGCCGTTTGTAGGTCCTGACAACCGCAAGGGCGCGCGCCTGGTCGGTGAATACCTGGCCAAGCAACTCAAGGCCGGCGATGAAGTGGGCATCATTGAAGGGGTTTCCACCACCACCAATGCCCAGGCCCGTACCGCAGGCTTCAAGGATGCAATGGAGGCTGCGCAGATCAAGGTGGTGTCCTTGCAATCCGGCGACTGGGAAATCAACAAGGGCAACCAGGTAGCCGCCTCGATGCTCAGCGAATACCCGAACATCAAGGCCCTGCTGGCAGGTAACGACAGCATGGCCGTCGGCGCCGTTTCGGCGGTGCGTGCAGCGGGCAAGGCTGGCAAGGTCCAGGTGGTGGGCTACGACAATATCAATGCCATCAAGCCAATGCTCAAGGACGGTCGTGTCCTGGCCACCGCCGACCAGTTCGCCGCGAAGCAGGCCGTGTTCGGCATCGAGACCGCGCTGAAAATGCTCAAGGGCGAAAAGGTCGACAGCGGCGTCAATGGTGTAATCGAAACACCGGTCGAGCTGGTCACCCAGTAACCCTGTCGGCGACGCAATGGCGCTCGTCCGTACGGGCGAGCGCACGGAGATTCTCTTATGTCAGAGCCTGCCTCGAACCCGGTGCTTTCGGTCAGCGGTGTCGGCAAAACCTATGCGCAACCGGTATTGACCGGCATTGACCTGACGCTGATGCGCGGTGAAGTGCTGGCGTTGACCGGTGAAAACGGCGCGGGCAAAAGTACCCTGTCGAAGATCATCGGCGGCTTGGTCACGCCCACCACCGGCCATATGCAATTTCAGGGGCAGGCTTACTGCCCCGGCAGTCGAACCCAGGCTGAAGCGCTGGGGATTCGCATGGTTATGCAGGAACTCAATTTGCTGCCGACCCTGTCAGTCGCGGAGAACCTGTTCCTCGATAACCTGCCGAGCAAGGGTGGCTGGATCAGCCGCAAGCAGCTGCGCAAGGCGGCAATCGAAGCCATGGCGCAAGTCGGCCTCGATGCCATCGATCCGGACACGCTGGTAAGCGAGCTGGGGATCGGCCATCAGCAAATGGTGGAAATCGCCCGCAACCTGATCGGCGATTGCCATGTGCTGATTCTCGATGAGCCCACGGCAATGCTGACGGCGCGTGAAGTGGAGATGCTGTTTGACCAGATCACCCGCCTGCAGGCCCGCGGCGTATCGATTGTTTACATCTCCCATCGTCTCGAAGAACTGGCGCGAGTGGCCCAGCGCATTGCGGTACTGCGCGACGGTCATCTGGTCTGCGTCGAACCCATGGCCAACTACAACAGTGAACAATTGGTCAACCTGATGGTGGGCCGCGAGCTGGGCGAACACATCGACCTGGGGCCTCGGCAGATCGGTGCGACGGCATTGACAGTGAGCGGGCTGACGCGCTCGGACAAGGTCTGCGACGTTTCCTTTGCCGTGCGCAGTGGTGAGATTTTCGGTATTTCCGGCTTGATCGGCGCAGGACGCACGGAACTGCTGCGTCTGATTTTCGGCGCCGACGCCGCCGACTCCGGCACGGTTGCCCTGGGTTCGCCGGCCCGGGTGGTGAGTATCCGTTCGCCGGCCGATGCCGTGGGGCAGGGCATTGCGTTGATTACCGAAGACCGCAAAGGCGAAGGCCTGCTGCTAACCCAGTCGATCAGTACCAACATCGCCCTGGGCAACATGGCGGAGATTTCCAGTGCCGGCATCGTCAACTCGGGTGACGAGATCGCGCTGGCACAACGGCAAATTGATGCCATGCGTATTCGCAGCTCCAGTCCGACCCAGCTGGTGTCCGAGCTGTCGGGTGGCAACCAGCAGAAAGTGGTGATCGGCCGCTGGCTGGAGCGCGACTGTTCGGTGCTGATGTTCGATGAACCGACCCGAGGAATCGACGTCGGCGCCAAGTTCGATATTTACGCCTTGCTCGGCGAATTGACTCGGCAAGGCAAGGCGCTGGTGGTGGTGTCCAGTGATCTGCGGGAACTGATGTTGATCTGTGACCGGATCGGCGTGTTATCGGCCGGGCGCCTGGTCGAGACGTTCGAGCGTGATAACTGGAGCCAGGATGAATTGCTTGCCGCCGCTTTTGCCGGCTACCAAAAACGTGATGCGTTGCTCGATGCAGCAGCGCCTGGGGAGCTTCGATGAAAACTGCTGTGTCTGCTGGCAAACGTAGTGGCAACTTTTATGGCCTGGGCAGTTACCTGGGCCTGGCGGGGGCCTTGCTGGCAATGATTGCGCTGTTCTCGGTACTGAGCAGCCATTTTCTTTCCTACGAGACGTTCAGCACGCTGGCCAACCAGATCCCCGACTTGATGGTGTTGGCGGTGGGCATGACCTTTGTGTTGATTATCGGCGGCATCGATCTGTCGGTCGGCTCGGTGCTCGCGCTCGCGGCGTCGACGGTCAGCGTGGCGATCCTGGGGTGGGGCTGGAGCGTGCTGCCGGCCGCATTGCTGGGTATGGCGGCCGCGGCGTTGGCCGGGACCATTACCGGCTCGATCACGGTGGCCTGGCGCATTCCGTCATTCATCGTGTCGCTGGGGGTGCTGGAAATGGCCCGAGGCGTGGCGTACCAGATGACCGGCTCGCGTACGGCCTACATCGGCGATGCCTTCGCCTGGTTGTCCAACCCGATTGCCTTTGGCATTTCGCCGTCGTTCATCATTGCGCTGCTGATCATTTTTATCGCTCAGGCGGTGCTGACTCGTACTGTGTTCGGTCGCTACCTGATCGGCATTGGTACCAACGAAGAGGCGGTACGTCTGGCAGGTATCAATCCAAAACCCTACAAGGTCCTGGTGTTCAGTCTGATGGGGCTGCTGGCCGGCGTTGCCGCGCTGTTCCAGATCTCGCGCCTGGAGGCGGCCGACCCCAACGCGGGTTCCGGCCTGGAGCTGCAAGTGATCGCGGCGGTGGTCATCGGCGGAACCAGCCTGATGGGAGGGCGTGGCTCGGTGATCAGTACCTTCTTCGGCGTGCTGATCATTTCCGTGCTGGCGGCCGGGTTGGCGCAAATCGGCGCCACCGAGCCGACCAAGCGCATCATCACCGGCGCGGTGATCGTGATCGCTGTGGTCCTCGATACCTATCGCAGTCAACGCGCGCGTCGTCGGAGCTGAATCATGGCGACGATCAAGGATGTGGCGGCACTCGCGGGTATTTCCTACACCACGGTGTCGCATGTACTGAACAAAACTCGACCGGTAAGTGACGAGGTGCGGATCAAAGTCGAGGCGGCGATTCAGCGCCTGGACTACGTGCCCAGTGCGGTGGCGCGTTCACTGAAAGCCAAGACCACCGCGACCATCGGCCTGCTGGTGCCCAACAGTCTCAACCCGTACTTTGCCGAACTGGCGCGCGGTATCGAGGATTACTGCGAGCGGAACGGCTATTGCGTGATCCTCTGCAACTCCGACGATAACCCGGACAAGCAACGCAGTTACCTGCGGGTTCTCCTGGAGAAACGCATCGACGGCCTGATCGTCGCCTCGGCAGGTGGCGACAGCGGTCTGGCCCAGGGCTTGGCCGGTGTGCGCACGCCCATGGTCATCGTCGACCGTGGCCTGGAAGGGCTGGATGCCGACCTGGTACGGATCGACCACGAGTATGGCGCTTACCTGGCCACCCGGCACCTGCTGGAACTCGGCCATCGGGATATCGCCTGTATCGGCGGACCGGCGCACACCAGCGTGGCGCAGATGCGCCTGGCCGGTTTCTGCCGGGCGTTGAAGGAGGCTGCGGTCAAAGTGCCGAGCGCCCGCATGCTCGAAAGCGACTTTACCAGTCCCGGTGGTTACCAGGCGGCTGCCACTTTGCTCGAGAAGAATCCGCCGAGCGCGATCTTCGCCGGCAACGACATGATGGGCATCGGCGTGTTGCGGGCGGCTGCCGAGCGCAATATCCGAGTGCCGAGCGAGCTGTCGGTGATCGGCTTCGACGATATTCAGATGAGCCGCTATGTCTACCCGGCACTGACTACCGTCGGCCAGTCGATCCTGCAACTGGGGGAAATGGCCGCGCAAGCGTTGTTGCGCCGCATCGCCAGCCCGCAATTGGCGACCGGGCAACGGATCGTCACGCCCGACATTGTGTTGCGTGAGTCGACCGCGCCGTTGTCCGGCGTCTTTGATCAGTACCGCTGAAACGACTTGATGAGTAACGATGTATGTCAGCAAAAGTAGCAGTAGTAGGCAGTTTGAATATGGATTTGGTGACCCGGGCGCCGCGTCTGCCGGTGGGCGGGGAAACCCTGATTGGCCATTCCTTTGCCACGGTCTCAGGCGGCAAGGGTGCCAACCAGGCAGTTGCCGCGGCCCGTCTCGGGGCGCAGGTATCGATGCTCGGCTGTGTCGGCAGCGACGCCTATGGCGCCGAGTTGCGTGACGCGCTGCTGGTCGAGGGCATTGATTGCCAGGCGGTCAGCCGTGTCGAGGGTGCGAGTGGTGTGGCGTTGATTGTGGTCGATGACCAAAGCCAGAACGCAATCGTGATTGTTGCCGGTGCCAACGGTGCGCTGACACCGACCCTGATCGATCAGTTCGATCCGGTGCTGCAGGCGGCACAGGTGGTCATCTGTCAGTTGGAAGTGCCTGACGCCACGGTGGGACATGTCCTGCAGCGCGCGCGGGAGTTGGGCAAGACCGTCATACTCAATCCGGCCCCGGCCAGTCGACCGCTGCCAGCCCACTGGTACGCTTGCATCGATTACCTGATCCCCAATGAAAGCGAAGCCTCGGCGTTGAGCGGTTTACCCGTGGACTCCCGGGAGACTGCCGAAACGGCCGCGAGCCGCTTGATTGCAATGGGCACGGGCAAGGTGATCATCACCCTTGGTGCTCAGGGGGCACTGTTTGCCGATGGCCACGGCTTCACACATTTCCCGGCGCCCAAGGTCAAGGCGGTCGACACCACGGCGGCTGGCGACACCTTTGTCGGTGGCTTCGCTGCGGCGCTGGCGGCGGGCAAAAGCGAGGCTGAGGCGATTGGTTTCGGCCAGATCGCGGCGGCGTTGTCGGTGACCCGTGCCGGCGCCCAACCTTCGATTCCGACGCTGTCCGACGTCCAGGCCTTCAAACCCTCATGAAAAAGACTCCACTGCTTAACATTGCCTTGTCGCGTCTAATCGCCTCGCTCGGTCATGGCGATGTGCTGGTAATCGGTGACGCCGGTTTACCCGTGCCGCCTGGCGTCGAGTTGATCGACCTGGCCCTGACTCAGGGCATTCCCGACTTCATCAGCACCCTGAACGTGGTGCTCAGCGAGATGCAGGTGGAAAGCCATGTGCTCGCCGACGAAATCCTGCAAGCCCGTCCCGCACCGTTACAGGCGCTCGAACAGCTGTCAGTCCAGGGGGCGATCGGCCAGCGGCGGTTACTCAGCCATGAGGCATTCAAGCAACTCAGCCGGCAGGCACGAGCGATTGTTCGTACGGGCGAGTGTCAGCCGTACTGCAACATCGCCCTGATCGCCGGAGTGACCTTCTAACTCGGATTCGCTTCACTCATGCACAAGGAACGCGCCATGCAACGCTATGCTCAACGACTGTGCCTTTCACTCCGGAGCCTGCTGCTTTTGACTCTGCTAACCGCTACCGGCGCCCACGCGGCGCAAAAAATCGAACTGATCATCGACACGGACCCGGGGGCGGACGACGTCGTGGCGTTGCTGTTCGCCCTGGCATCGCCAGAGGAGTTGAACATTCGCGCCCTGACCGCGGTGGCGGGCAATGTGCGCCTGGACAAGACGTCGCGAAATGCGCGTCTGGCCCGGGAGTGGGCAGGGCGCGAGGAGGTGCCGGTCTATGCTGGCGCGCCTAAACCGCTCATGCGCACGCCCATCTATGCCGAGGATATCCATGGCATGGAAGGTCTGTCCGGCGTGTCGGTGCATGAGCCCAAGGCCGGGCTGGCAGCGGGCAACGCCGTCAACTACCTGATCGACACCTTGCGTGCCGCCGAGCCCCACAGCATCACCATTGCCATGCTCGGACCGCAGACCAACCTGGCGCTGGCGTTGATCCAGGCGCCGGACATCACCCAGGGCATCAAGGAAGTGGTGATCATGGGCGGGGCGCACTTCAATGGCGGCAACATCACCCCGGTCGCCGAGTTCAACCTGTTCGCCGACCCGCAGGCCGCCGAAGTGGTGCTCAAGAGCGGGGTCAAGCTCACCTACCTGCCGCTGGACGTGACCCACAAGATCCTCACCAGCGAGGCGCGCCTCAAGCAGATCGCGGCCTTGAACAACCGCGCCAGCAAACTGGTGGGGGGCATTCTTAACGAGTACGTCAAAGGCGACATGGAGCACTACGGCTTACCTGGTGGACCGGTGCATGACGCCACGGTCATCGCCTATCTGCTCAAGCCTGAGCTGTTCAGTGGTCGTGAGGTCAATGTGGTGATCGACAGTCGTGAAGGGCCAACCTTCGGCCAGACCATCGTCGATTGGTACGATGGCCTCAAGGCGCCGAAAAATGCGTTCTGGGTCGAGAGTGGCGATGCGCAGGGCTTTTTCGATCTGCTGACCGAGCGCCTCGCCCGCCTGAAGTAAGTTGCACCTCAGGCCCGTTCGGACGCTGGGGCCAGCTTCTGCCCTAGTGGGTATTTTTCGAGAATTTGCGCAATAAAGGTATGGGCTGCTTCGGCGCCAAGGGCCTTGACGAGCAGGTCGATGCTGAGGAGCGCAAGTTCTTCCGGGCTGCCAGGGCTGTAGGAACTATGGCCCTGTGGCCAATTAACTTTGATGGCGGCTTCGATGCTTACGCTGTTCATGGTGATGCTCGTGAAGTAGGAAAGGTCTGAGTGTCGAGTTAACCATTTTGTGCCGCGTTTGGCACTCCGACTTAGGCAGCAACGCAGGGCTATGCGACACTTGGTCTTTGATCAACGTTCAGGAACCTGGTTGTGCAGATCGATTTGAACACGCCTGACGGCCTGACTCTCGAGGCCGTTCGCCAATTGCTGGCTTCTGCCAGCGATGATGAACACACCCAGCTGCGGGTGACCAAGGGCGGTATTGCCTACATTTCGTCAGGGGTGGTGGGCGGTACCGACATTGACCACCTACTATTTCGCCTGGAAACCTGGGCAAAAGGATCCGGCTATGTCGGACGAGTCGCTGCCAGTGATGAAGTCTGGGTCATGCAGATCTTCAACGCGCTAAAAGAAAACTGGCCCAATCCTCCCTACGATTACATTGATGTTTACTGAGTGCTGTTCATATTCAGTCACGATTGTGCGCTGAACAGGGCCGGGAGGCTCAGGCAAACTTGCGCGTTCGACGTCCGGGAGGGCAAGGTGATGGCCGCTACCCTGAACCAAACGTCTCGACGATGGTCGGTTGTTGCACGAATTCAGCTTAATTATTGAAAGGAGGCGTCATGCCTTGGAAGCTCGCGTCATTGGGTACTGTGCTGGCGGTTGCCATGTTGGCCGGTTGCACCGCCACGTCTGAATCGGCCAAGGGCCCTGTCGCAGCCGAGGCTGGCAGCGGTCGCTGTGACGCAACGGCGGCCGAGTTCACCCTGGGCAAGAAGGCTTCGCCGCAATTGCTCGAAGAGGCCCGCACCCGCTCCGGCTCGCAAAGCGCAAGGATCCTGCGGCCGAACGACATGATCACCCTGGAATACCGCTCCGATCGCCTGAACCTGAATACCGACGCCAACCTGGTGATCAACCGGGTCAACTGCGGCTGATCGCAGCAGGTTTTGTATCGCCCATAAAAAACCCCGTCACTTGGACGGGGTTTTTTTAGTGCGCCGAGAAATTACTCTGGGCGAACCTGTGCAGCTTGCATACCCTTTTGGCCTTTCTCAGCCACGAAGGAAACGGTTTGGCCTTCTTTCAGGCTTTTGAAACCGTCGCTTTCGATAGCTTTGAAGTGTACGAACAGGTCGTCACCGCCACCTTGAGGAGTGATGAAGCCGAAGCCTTTTTCATCGTTGAACCATTTAACGGTGCCGGTTTGGCGATTAGACATGGTGTATCTCCAAGAAACATATATTTTCAGTAGTACTGTGCTGCTCAGGCCAACTGGGCACACCCGGGTATCATAGTCGAAATGTTCGACTTGGCACCCCCCCGACAGCACTGTTTGCCAGACAGTTGCGCATTCTTTCCGCTTTGAAACGGCTGGAGGCCCCGGTTTACAAGGGTTTCAGTCGAAAACAAAAGCCATAAAAAAAGCTGAAAAAGCTGTCTGAAATGTAGTTTTTGGCAGTTTTTTCGCCGGTTTCGGTAGGTTGGGGCGGAAAAACTGCCTGGAAAAATCGTTATCGCTGGGCCTTGCAGGAGGCAATCGCCGCTTGGGCTTTCTGAACCAGTTCAGGCGACGGAGCTTGCTCTTTGCTCATGAGTTGCTTGATTTCGTCGGTGGAAAACTTTTTATCCAGTTCGTTTGCGCCGCACGCGCAATGCTTGTCGGCATTAGCTTTGCCAATGGTTTTTTCGGCGGCGCCGCTGCAATCCTTCATGAAGTCAGCGCGCATCCCGGCAGGCCATGCCGCATGAGCACTCAACGGCAACAACATGGCCAATGGCGCGGCCAAGGCGAAAAGTCTCGTAAGACGCATGAGAAAACTCCTGAGGGTCAGTTAAGTGTCGCGATTCTCAGGGCATTTGATGCGCTTCGTACACCTCAAGTTCAGTTTTGCCCGGTATTTGCCCTGAATTCCCTTACCGCGCAACGTGTGCGCAGCGGTGACCGTTCATCTGTGCTAGGATTCCCCGCTTGGATATTTTCAGGCCCTGGATGATCTGTTCTCCGGCGCGGTCAATGTCCGAATAACCCTGATTTGATCTCCAGTCACTCTGGTTCGGTTCCCGGTTGGCCGCAAGGCTCCTGCCGCTGTAAGGCAGGCGTTCATCATTGAATGGCCTGGACTGAGTCGCGTACTGGCTGCTCATCCCAACCCACGTGACCTTTGGTAGGGGTCACCACTAGGAGAGGAGGCGCCATGCCCACTATTACTCTTCCCGACGGCAGTCAACGTTCGTTCGATCATCCGGTATCCGTAGCCGAAGTCGCCGCCTCCATTGGCGCCGGCCTGGCCAAGGCCACCGTGGCCGGCAAGGTCAACGGCAAGCTGGTCGATGCCTGCGATGTCATCGATAGCGACGCTACGCTGCAAATCATTACGCCCAAAGACGAAGAGGGGCTGGAAATCATTCGCCACTCTTGCGCGCACCTGATTGGCCACGCGGTCAAACAGCTGTACCCAACGGCGAAAATGGTGATCGGTCCGGTCATTGAAGAAGGCTTCTATTACGACATCGCCTACGAGCGTCCTTTCACTCCGGACGACCTGGCCGCCATCGAACAGCGCATGCACCTGCTGATCGAAAAAGATTACGACGTCATCAAGAAAGTCACTCCGCGTGCTGAAGTGATCGATGTGTTCTCCCAGCGCGGCGAAGATTACAAGCTGCGCCTGGTCGAGGACATGCCGAGCGAACAGGCCATGGGCCTGTATTACCACGAAGAATATGTCGACATGTGCCGCGGTCCGCACGTGCCGAATACCCGTTTCCTGAAGTCCTTCAAGCTGACCAAGCTCTCCGGCGCCTACTGGCGCGGTGATGCCAAGAATGAGCAGCTGCAGCGCGTCTACGGCACCGCCTGGGCCGACAAGAAGCAACTGGCGGCTTACATCCAGCGTATCGAAGAAGCTGAAAAGCGCGACCATCGCAAGATCGGCAAGCGTCTTGGCCTGTTCCATACCCAGGAAGAAGCCCCGGGCATGGTGTTCTGGCACCCGAACGGCTGGACCCTGTACCAGGTACTCGAGCAGTACATGCGCAAGGTACAGCGTGAAAACGGCTACCTGGAGATCAAGACGCCGCAAGTGGTTGACCGTAGCCTGTGGGAGAAATCCGGGCACTGGGCCAACTACGCCGACAACATGTTCACCACTGAGTCGGAAAGCCGCGACTACGCCATCAAGCCGATGAACTGCCCGTGCCACGTGCAGGTGTTCAACCAGGGCTTGAAGAGCTACCGCGAACTGCCGATGCGTCTGGCCGAGTTTGGTGCCTGCCACCGTAACGAGCCGTCGGGTGCCCTGCACGGCATTATGCGCGTCCGTGCCTTTACCCAGGACGATGCCCACATCTTCTGCACCGAAGAGCAGATGCAGGCCGAATCCGCTGCGTTTATCAAGCTGACCATGGATGTCTACGCCGACTTTGGCTTTAAAGACATCGAGATGAAGCTGTCCACTCGTCCGGAAAAACGCGTTGGTTCCGACGAATTGTGGGATCGCGCCGAATCGGCACTGGCCGCAGCGCTAGACAGTGCGGGCCTTGCGTACGATCTGCAGCCGGGCGAGGGTGCTTTCTACGGTCCGAAGATCGAGTTCTCGCTAAAAGATTGCCTTGGTCGTGTCTGGCAATGTGGTACCTTGCAGCTCGATTTTAACCTGCCAATCCGTCTGGGAGCCGAATACGTCTCCGAAGACAACAGTCGCAAGCACCCGGTCATGCTGCACCGGGCGATCCTCGGATCCTTCGAGCGTTTCGTCGGCATCCTGATCGAGCACTACGAGGGCGCGTTCCCCGCATGGCTGGCTCCGACCCAGGCAGTGATCATGAATATCACTGATAAACAGGCAGATTTTGCGGCTGAGGTTGAAAAAACTCTCAACCAAAGCGGTTTTCGTGCCAAGTCTGACTTGAGAAATGAAAAGATCGGCTTTAAAATCCGCGAGCATACTTTGCTCAAGGTTCCTTATCTCTTGGTTATCGGAGATCGGGAAGTCGAGATGCAGACTGTCGCTGTGCGTACTCGTGAAGGTGCTGACCTGGGCTCGATGCCCGTCGCCCAGTTCGCTGAGTTTCTCGCGCAAGCGGTTTCCCGGCGTGGTCGCCCAGATTCGGAGTAATTATTATTAAGCGTGAAATGAGACAAGATAAACGAGCTGCACCGAAAGCCCCGATCAACGAGAATATCTCGGCACGCGAGGTTCGGTTAATTGGGGCTGAAGGTGAGCAGCTTGGGATTGTGTCAATTGAAGACGCGCTTCTTAAGGCTGAAGAAGCCAAGCTCGATTTGGTGGAAATTTCCGCCGATGCAGTACCTCCTGTTTGCAAGCTGATGGACTACGGCAAATCGATCTTCGAAAAGAAGAAGCAGGTTGCCGCGGCCAAGAAAAATCAGAAGCAGATCCAGGTTAAAGAAATCAAGTTTCGTCCAGGGACGGAGGAAGGGGATTACCAGGTAAAACTGCGCAACCTGGTACGTTTCCTGAGTGACGGGGACAGGGCCAAGGTATCCTTGCGATTCCGCGGCCGTGAGATGGCCCACCAGGAGCTGGGGATGGAACTCCTCAAGCGGGTTGAAGCTGACCTGCTCGAGTACGGTTCGGTCGAACAGCATCCTAAGATGGAAGGACGCCAGCTGATCATGGTCATCGCCCCGAAAAAGAAGAAGTAATCAACAGGGCACGGCAGGCCTTCTGATTATGTTTATCAACTGAATGCGGAGTATCCGAACATGCCAAAAATGAAGACCAAAAGTGGTGCTGCTAAGCGGTTTCTGAAAACTGCTAACGGTATCAAGCACAAGCACGCTTTCAAGAGCCACATCCTGACCAAAATGTCGACCAAGCGTAAGCGTCAACTGCGCGGTAGCAGCTTGCTGCACGCGTCTGACGTGGCAAAAGTCGAGCGCATGCTGCGCCTTCGTTAATTTTAGTCAAGAATAGAGGAAGTAACTCATGGCTCGTGTAAAGCGTGGCGTCATTGCCCGTAAGCGTCACAAAAAAATTCTGAAACTTGCTAAAGGCTACTACGGCGCTCGCTCGCGCGTATTCCGTGTTGCCAAGCAAGCGGTAATCAAGGCAGGCCAATACGCCTACCGTGACCGTCGTCAGAAAAAACGTCAGTTCCGCGCTCTGTGGATCGCTCGTATCAACGCTGGTGCTCGTATCAACGGTCTGTCCTACAGCCGTTTCATCGCCGGCCTGAAAAAAGCGTCCATCGAGATCGACCGTAAGGTTCTGGCTGATCTGGCAGTGAACGAAAAAGCGGCGTTTGCTGCGATTGTCGAGAAAGCTAAAGCCATCCTGGCTTAAGTACCCCCGACAGTCACCAGGCCTCACCTCTGTGGGGTCCGGTGTTAAACGTCATAAATAGGGGAAGAGCCTTCAAGCTCTTCCCCTATTTTGTATCTGGAGTCTGTACATGGAAAACCTGGATGCGCTGGTCTCTCAAGCACTAGAGGCTGTGCAAAGCGCTGAAGATATCAATGCCCTGGAGCAAATCCGGGTTCACTACCTTGGTAAAAAAGGTGAATTGACTCAGGTGATGAAGACCCTGGGGAATTTGCCGGCAGAGGAGCGTCCGCAGGTCGGCGCCCTGATCAACGTTGCCAAGGAGCGTGTCACAGAGGTTCTCAATGCGCGCAAGGCGCTGTTTGAAGCGGCCGACCTGGCAGCCAAACTGTCCGCCGAGTCCATTGACGTGACCCTGCCTGGCCGTGGCCAGACCTCCGGTGGTCTGCATCCGGTTACCCGGACTCTGGAACGTATCGAACAATTCTTCACCCATATCGGCTACGGCATCGCCGAAGGCCCTGAGGTCGAAGACGATTACCACAACTTCGAGGCGCTCAACATCCCAGGCCATCACCCGGCCCGGTCGATGCACGACACCTTCTATTTCAATGCGAACATGCTGTTGCGCACCCATACCTCACCGGTACAGGTCCGCACCATGGAATCGCAGCAGCCGCCGATCCGCATCGTCTGCCCAGGCCGTGTGTACCGTAGCGACTCCGATATCACTCACTCCCCGATGTTCCACCAGGTCGAAGGCCTGCTGGTCGACCGCGATATCAATTTCGCCGACCTGAAGGGCACCATCGAGGAGTTCCTGCGGGTGTTCTTTGAAAAAGAACTGGCCGTACGCTTCCGTCCTTCTTATTTCCCGTTCACCGAGCCATCCGCTGAAGTCGATATGGAATGCGTGATGTGCAGCGGTAAAGGCTGCCGTGTCTGCAAGCAGACCGGTTGGCTGGAAGTCATGGGCTGCGGCATGGTTCACCCGAACGTGCTGCGCATGTCCGGCATCGACCCGGAAGAGTTTTCCGGCTTTGCCTTCGGCATGGGCGTTGAGCGTCTGGCCATGCTGCGTTACGGCGTGAACGACTTGCGTCTGTTCTTCGACAACGACTTGCGGTTCCTCGCGCAATTTCGCTAGTCGTAACGAATTCTTAGGAGAGCAGGATGAAATTCAGTGAACAATGGCTGCGTGGCTGGGTAAGCCCGCAGGTAAGTCGCGATGAGCTGGTTGCTCGTCTGTCGATGGCCGGTCTTGAGGTCGATAGCGTTACCCCGGCCGCCGGTGTTTTCAAGGGCGTGGTAGTGGGCGAGGTGCTGAGCACCGAGCAGCACCCGGACGCTGACAAGTTGCGTGTTTGCCAGGTCAGCAATGGCGCGGAAACGTTCCAAGTGGTCTGCGGCGCGCCGAACGTACGCCCGGGCCTGAAAATCCCGTTCGCCATGATCGGTGCCGAACTGCCTGGCGACTTCAAGATCAAGAAGGCCAAGCTGCGTGGCGTCGAGTCCAACGGCATGCTGTGCTCGCAATCCGAGCTGCAGGTGGGTGAGGGCAATGACGGTCTGATGGAGCTGCCGGCCGATGCGCCGGTGGGTGAGGATTTCCGCGTTTACCTGGACCTGGAAGATGCCAGCATCGAGGTTGATCTGACCCCGAACCGTGGCGACTGCCTGTCCCTGGCCGGCCTGGCACGTGAAGTTGGCGCGCTGTATGCCGCGCCTGTCAGCCGTCCGTTGGTAGCTAGCGTGCCGGCCGCCCACGACGAAGTGCGTCCGGTCGAAGTGCTGGCGCCGGCTGCGTGCCCGCGTTATCTGGGCCGGGTGGTTCGCAACGTCGACCTGTCCCGTCCTACGCCGCTGTGGATGGTCGAGCGCTTGCGTCGTGCCGACGTGCGCAGCATCGATGCTGCCGTCGATATCACCAACTACGTGATGTTGGAGCTGGGGCAGCCGTTGCACGCCTTCGATCTTGCCGAAATCAACGGTGGGATTCGCGTGCGCATGGCCGAAGAAGGCGAGAAGCTGGTACTGCTCGACGGTCAGGAGGTCAGCCTGCGTGCCGATACCCTGGTCATCGCCGACCACACCCGTGCCCTGGCAATCGCCGGCATCATGGGCGGCGAGCACAGCGGCGTCAGCGCAACTACGCGCGACGTGTTCCTCGAAAGCGCATTTTTCGACCAGATCGCAGTCGCCGGCAAAGCCCGTTCCTATGGCCTGCATACCGACGCTTCGCACCGCTACGAGCGTGGCGTGGACTGGCAACTGGCCCGTGAAGCCATGGAGCGTGCCACTGGCCTGCTGCTGGAGATCACCGGTGGCGACGCTGGCCCGATCATCGAGACCGTCAGCGAGCAGCACCTGCCATCGATCGCCCCGATCACCCTGCGCGCCCAACGCATCACCCAGATGCTGGGCATGGAAATGGACCCGGCCGAAGTCGAGCGTCTGCTCAGTGCTCTGGGCCTGACCATCTCTGCCGATGGAGAAGGGCAGTGGCGCGTAGAAGTGCCAAGCCATCGCTTCGATATCAGCCTGGAAGTCGATCTGATCGAAGAACTGGCGCGCCTGTATGGCTACAACCGCCTGCCGGTTCGCTACCCGCAAGCTCGCCTGGCACCACAGGCCAAGGCTGAAGCTCGTAGCGAATTGCCTGAATTGCGTCGCCTGCTGGTAGCGCGTGGTTACCAGGAAGCGATCACCTACAGCTTCATCGATCCAAAACAGTCCGAACTGTTCAATCCGGGCGTTGAACCGCTGTTGCTGGCCAACCCAATCTCCAACGACATGGCGGCCATGCGTTCGTCCCTGTGGCCGGGCCTGGTCAAGTCGTTGCAGCACAACTTGAACCGTCAGCAGGATCGCGTCCGTCTGTTCGAGAGCGGCTTGCGTTTTGTCGGTCAACTGGACGGCCTTAAGCAAGAGCCAATGCTGGCTGGCGTGGTGTGCGGCAGCCGTCTGCCGGAAGGCTGGGCGCAGGGTCGTGATGTGGTGGATTTCTTCGACATCAAGGCTGATGTGGAGGCGGTGCTGGGCTTTGCTGGTGCACTGGATTCGTTCACGTTCGTGCCAGGCAAACACCCGGCGCTGCACCCGGGGCAAACTGCGCGCATCGAGCGTGAAGGTCGCGAAGTCGGTTACGTCGGCGCGATTCACCCTGAGCTGTCGAAAACTCTCGGTCTCGACCGTCCGGTGTTCGTCTTCGAGCTGGTATTGAGCGAAGTGGCCTTGGGCAAAATGCCGAAATTCCACGAGTTATCGCGCTTTCCTGAAGTTCGTCGTGACCTCGCACTGCTGGCCGATGCCGGCGTTGCCGCCAGTGCCGTCATGGAAGTAATCCGTGAAAATGCAGGCGAATGGCTGACAGAGCTCAGGCTCTTTGACGTTTATCAGGGTAAAGGCATTGATCCTCATAGAAAAAGCCTTGCCGTTGGCTTGACCTGGCAGCATCCATCGCGCACTCTTAATGACGATGAGGTGAATACCACGACGCAAAACATCCTCACCTCGCTCGAACAAAGGTTGAACGCCACGTTAAGGAAGTGACGTATGGGGGCTCTGACGAAAGCTGAGATGGCGGAACGTCTGTATGAAGAGCTGGGCCTGAACAAACGGGAGGCCAAGGAATTGGTCGAACTGTTTTTTGAAGAAATCAGGCACGCGCTCGAAGACAACGAACAAGTCAAATTGTCCGGTTTCGGCAATTTCGACCTTCGGGACAAACGCCAGCGGCCTGGCCGCAATCCGAAAACGGGGGAAGAAATCCCGATCACGGCTCGCCGTGTGGTCACCTTTCGTCCAGGGCAGAAGTTGAAGGCCCGAGTTGAGGCTTATGCTGGAACCAAGTCATAACGACGAGCTTCCCGTCATCCCAGGCAAACGCTACTTCACCATTGGTGAAGTCAGCGAGCTGTGTGCGGTAAAGCCGCACGTACTGCGCTATTGGGAGCAGGAGTTTCCTCAACTCAACCCCGTCAAACGCCGCGGAAACCGCCGGTATTATCAGCGACAAGACGTGCTGATGATCCGGCAGATCCGCGCGTTGCTTTATGATCAGGGGTTCACCATAGGCGGCGCACGCTTGCGATTGTCCGGTGACGAGGCCAAAGACGACACCACCCAGTACAAGCAAATGATCCGCCAGATGATCTCCGAGCTCGAAGATGTACTGGTGGTCCTCAAGAAATAAAAACTTGCTTTAAATACTTCCAGTTTTCAAAAGCTTGCGATATATTCTTGAGCGTTCTTCGAGAACAGCAACAGGTAACACGCCTAGTCGGGGCGTAGCGCAGTCCGGTAGCGCACTAGCATGGGGTGCTAGGGGTCGAGTGTTCGAATCACTCCGTCCCGACCATATAATTCAAGGGGTTGCGAGATTTTATCTCGCGACCCCTTTTTATTTTTAGGTGTTTTTACCCCTACAAAAGCTCTGGCTCTTGGTGGAATCTTCAGCTGATACAAAGGTCATGGCGCGAGGAGAGTGCCTCGCTGTGTCCTGGTCGCTCGAGCAGAAGGGGACGACCGTTAAAGAGCCTTTTCCGGCGCCGGTTGGTCGTTGGGTTGGGCGATGATTGTTTTGAGTTCTGCGCTCATGGGGAATTTGAGATTCAAGCCTTTGGGAGGGATGGGCTGAGTAAACCATTTATCGTAGATGGCGTTGATTTCGCCCGAGACGAA
>NZ_JALJRO010000131.1:0-201 GCF_024519635.1 Pseudomonas sp. Pse1 | reverse complement strand
CCGATGCCGATGCCGATGCCGATGCGGATGCCGACGCTGATGCCGACGCCGACGCCGACGCCGACGCCGACGCCGACGCCGACGCGGATGCTGATGCGGATGCCGACGCCGATGCGGACGCTGATGCCGACGCTGACGCTGACGCTGACGCCGACGCCGACGCCGACGCCGACGCTGATGCTGATGCCGACGCGGATGCCG
>NZ_JALJRO010000130.1:0-229 GCF_024519635.1 Pseudomonas sp. Pse1 | reverse complement strand
GGTCCTGTGTTCGAAAACGCGAATCCAACCTTCACCATCACCCTCAACCAGGCGTTGAAGGATGATCTGACCGTCAAGTTGAGCAACGGCGGCAGCGTCACCGTTAAAGCCGGTGATACCAGCGCGATCTACACCGCACCGATCCAAGGCGACGACGTCTACAAAGACGGCGGTCCGCTGAGCCTGACCGTCACCGACGCGAGCGTGCCAGGCAAGGTCTTCGAAGACC